>PAKT01000013.1 GCA_002710725.1 Spongiibacteraceae bacterium | reverse complement strand
CCATGGCCAGCAGCACGCGATCGTACCTGAGCCCTATCAGATCAGGTTAGTCGACTCGATTACTAAGCAGCTACTATCCACAAATCCACCTCCCTGCCTGCTTCGCGCCCCCACCGGGTCTGGCAAAACCTTTGTTTTGATCAAGGTGATGGGTAACGCCACTAATGAGCGTGACATTTTATGGTTCTGGTTTGTGCCCTACACCACACTTGTGGGTCAAACCATTGATGCCCTGGTAACCGATGCCAGCGATTTAACGCCCCTTATTTTTTCCAATGGCATTAACCAGGAGCCTGTTGCAGGCATGACGCTGGTCTCAACTGTGCAGCATGTTGCGCGATCGGCCTGGCGGCGAGAAAATTACGACGCCGGGGGCGGCGAGCTTACGCGCACCCCGGCTGAATTTCTTGCGCTGGCCAGAGCCAAAGGGCTGCAAGTTGGGGTTATCGTGGATGAGGCGCACATCGCCCTGGATGAGGCTACGGAATTCGGCCAATTTGTTCGCTGGCTCAATCCTGAATACTTGGCCATGGCCACTGCTACGCCAAAAGATCAACGCATTGAACAATTTTTGGCCAGTGCGCATATGAGCAGTAAGGAAGTATTTAGCGTCAGCCGTGACGATGTAATCAAAAGCCGTTTGAATAAAGCCTATATCGAAGCCGTTATTTATCAGCTGCAGCGCACGCGCGCCAGTGTGGCTGACTTAAAACGTACGGTTTTACGACAGGCCTGGCGACGCAATCTTATGATTAAGCGCGCCTTAGAAGAAGCAGACATTGATTTAACGCCCCTTTTGCTCGTTCAAGTCGAAGACGGACCGGACTCGATCGCGCAAGCCCAGCAAGATCTGATTGATCTTTGTGGTGTTGCCCCTAACGCGATTGGTAAACACTCGGCTGACACCCCTGACCCCGGACTTATGAGCTCGATTGCCAATGATCCGAGCATTGAAGTGCTGATCTTTAAGCAATCTGCCGGTACCGGATTCGATGCGCCTCGTGCTTTTGTATTGGCCTCCACCAAAGCGGTGAATGATTCAGACTTTGCCATGCAGTTTATTGGCCGGGTTATGCGCGTTTCCCGACAAATCCGAGCCAAATATAGCGACTATCGCGATATTCCGGATGATCTTAATACCGCGTTTGTGTACCTGGCCGATGCGCAGGCCCAGCAAGGTTACCAGCAAGCAGTGCAGTTAATCGAAGCTGTTCGAACCGAGCTGGAGGGCCAAGTCGAGGTGATGACCCAGAGAAAGACTCGATCCGGGGCAATTTGGCTGGGCAACAAACCGAGCTCCCAGCGCCCACTAACCCCGCGTATGCCTTTACCGGATGTTGATGCATCTATTGAAGCCGGGCAAAAAGGCGGCGACACTAATGAACTCGAAGCGTCCGAGCACTTGAGCCCATCCGATGACGTGCCTGGGGGATCAGCCGGCTTATTCGATCCGCTCAATGACGATGGGTTGGATGAGCTTGTCATCAGTCAAGATGCCCCTACTCGGCCTGAGCCTCAAGACGCGTCAGATGAAACGCAATGGGCTGAAAAGACGCTGGCCAGAGGGCTTTCTCATTACCCTCTTCGAAAAGACTTGCCGGCTGTGCCTACATGTTTGCGACGTGAGGATCGGCCACAAAGCATTGAAATGGCCCAAATCACCGAGCGCGTGGCGACACGGCTTGTTTTGAGCGATAACCATGTTCACGACGCAATTCTGGCAGCGCGTAATCGCCTTAAAGAAACCGAGATTCGAACCGATTTGATTCGGCGCCAGGTCCACGAGGAACAAATAGCGATTGTTGTTGATCGCAACCGGATCGCAGCCGAAGCGCGCGCGGTGATGAAGCGACTACCGCAACTGGAAGAAGCCGATCATCGGATTCTCGTCACCACCCTGGCCAATCGGCTTCGCGCCCGGCTTGAGTCTGTGATCGATGAAAGCGATAACCCGCCCCCCGCTCAGGAAGTTGAGCGCATGCTCAGAACGGCCGCATGCTGGTTAATCGTTGCGCACTATCAGGACATCGAAGAAGCGCTGCACTTAGAAATTGCCCAGCAAGCTCAATCGCTTGATGCTGATCCCTTGCCGGATGTTATGCTTTTCCCTACCAACGTCGCCTTGAGCATTTCAAGCAAGAATCTTTATGGCGTACTGCCACCGACCCAAGAAGATCTGGCCAACCTGGATAATCAGATTGCGCTGGAGGATCGGTTGTTACTTGAAGATCGTGTTTGGCGGTTTGGCAAAGCCAAAACGACACGCCAGCTAATCAGTGGGAAATTCGATCAAACTTTCTCGCTCAATTCTTATGAAATGGGTTTGGCTAAAGCGCTTGATCGCGCGCCCTTTGTCGCCTGGTGGTTCAGAAACCCGGAGCGCAAGGGATATTCAGTTCGCCTGGTACGGGGCGAGCATCAGAATTATTTCTATCCGGATTTTGTCGTATGCGTCTACCACGTAGATGGCGCGCAACCGGTTACCCGTTTGATTGAAACCAAGCACGACCTAAAAGACGCCAGGCGCAAGGCCAAACACACCCCTAAAGAGTACGGCAAAGTTATCTTCATCACCAAAGACTCAGATCAGCATTACCTGTTGAACGAGGACGGCTCGCTCGGGGAAAAGCTCGATTTTGGCAATATGGAGAAGTTACGAGAAGCCATGCAGCGTACAGTGCCCTGATGTGCTGAGGACATTGGGTTAAGCCTCGCACATCCTATTTCGTTTTTAATGAAGGGGCGATGTAATGCATGGCCCTCACCTTTAGCCTTTTGGCGCCGGGCGCTGCGCTTGGTTATCTTTGCTGGCGGGTAGGTCATCGTAGGCGCATCGGGCGATTTCGTTTTCATCTATCCCAAACTGTTTGGCCGCAAGTTGGTAAATACCCCCCAGACCGATCGTCACGACATCCACATTTTCACCGTCACGAATGTAGGCCTGAGCGGAACCATTCAGATAACGCAGTTTATCGGAACCGCATTCCTGCATAACGACAACCTCACCTTCAGCGACAAATGGCATGACATCCTCTTCAAACTGAAACTCCAGATCCATACCTTCGTCATCCTCGATGCTCCATTCGAAACCGCCATCTTGTGAGCTATTCCCAGGATGAAGCATTACATAGTCCGACTCTTCTGGATGGATCTTGATATCAATATCGAATGGCTCAATGGCTTTTTGTAAACCTGCCATATCGACAACCCTAAAATAGTTTGTGCGGGCAGAACCTTTCCAATCAGACATAATTTTCTCCTTTCCAATATTAATCAGGCGCGCGGGGCCAAAATTGTTTCGCAGTCTCTTGCATGGAAGGACTGCTGTGCCAGAATTAGGGAGCGTTCAAAATTCCCGGGGTCTTCGGCATCGATATAGAGCGCATCCATGCCCTGCTCTTGCGCCAAAATCATTTGGTGGATCAGCTGATCCAAGGCAATTTCCTGGCTCATTTGAATGTCATGTGTGCCGTCAACAAAGCTGCGGCATTGCACATATATTTGATCTGGCCAGCTATGGCAGGCCACCTCCAGGCGCATGAGATCCGAGCGTACGGATTCGCCGTTGTACCAATGCCAGTCCAGCATGACTTCTGCAAACTCGTTTTCTTTGCACACCTTGGCGGTCATTAAGAGCTTATGAATGTCTGCCAGGTTCATATCAAATCGGATGTAAACATCATCGGCGCCGTCACCGGCCAGATCATTTAGCATGGTGTAGACAGTAAGCGGCATATCAGGATCGATCCGATGAACCTTTTCTAAAAGGTCGTGTTCTTGGTTAGACTTGCTCATAAAGTGTTCCACTGAAGTTTAGTTAGCCGGCGGCACTACCGGGGGCGCGGCATTGATGTCGCTTGTACAACTGAATCGTTGTGTGCCTGGGGCTGGTCAATATCCATTGGTGCTGCACTGCGCTCAATGAGCTTGACGAGTTCTCGGGCAGTTTGCGGAGCATCGTCCATCAGCGCATCATCAATGAGGCTGTGAATCGTCTCTTGCACACTGGTATGGGCTAGCAGTTCATGAGCCGCCTGCAGTTGCTCGCTATGGTTGTCCTCAGGGCATTCGCTGCTCAACGCGTCCAGGCTGGTTTGCACGGCCCGCGCGATACTCTCCTGCGAGATCCCCTCTGTCTTTAGCGCCAAGGCCATGCTGTCAAGCGCCTGATACGCACCCTGCTCCCATTGGCACAATGTTTGTGATTCGTTCGTGGAGTTGACTTTCTGGTTGCTTGTAAGATCATTGACTCGCATGAGGGCTCATCCGCTGTTGTTTGGATGAAGACCATTCTAGGAATAATCTGGGCCGATTCAAGGGTTTAGATGGAAGAATTTTGGAGCCTGTCCAATACTGCATATTTCGTTTTTTTTATTTCACTCGATACAGTGAATTCATGCGAAGTCACTCTCAAAGGAAAAGCGCCATGAATTCAAAACCAACACTTCCCGTGTCTATCACTACAGCCCTCTTTTCACGTCTTAAGATCGATACTGATCCGACGACAAATCTTGCCGTATTTGGCATTGAAGTAAATGATTTCTTCATCACTGACCCGAGCTTAAGCGAGTGCGGCCGTTTTAACGTTGACCCTCAGGCCACCTATGGTGTACCGGCGGATTGGGCCAATGCATTACGCTGGCTTAACAAGACCCTGGAACAGGCCTGCGAAGATGCAATTAATGCGGGGTGTCTGCATATTCAAAATCAACTTGGCATCACTGATGGAGGGTTTGCAGGTATTTTCTTTAGTGACAATGACAATAGGGAGGGTCTGCAGATCGTTCTGGCTCACTACTTGTACGAACAACTAGAGCATAGCTTTCTAAATTGAGGCATTTCGGTTTTTATCTGCTGCTGTGTAGATTGGTTTTAGAACGCTTCACACCTCGAAAATAAGGATTTAACCCCATGCTATCCACTCAAACTTTTATCTCCATTAAAACAAGTGAACTTGTCGGTATTGCCCTTAACTGGGCAGTGGCAACTTGCGAGCAATATAAAATCAAGCATCTTAAGGGCGGCACACTCAACGAGTTACACCTGATCAGAGCGGTTGATATGGGGGCAATGGGCGGCTCCAGGTACTCTCCCAGCACCAATTATGCGCAAGTTGAATTAATTATCGGAAAACTTCCTGGGTTTATCCTTAAAAAATGCCCCTATTCAGATCCAGATCGACAGTGTGAGGCGCAAATCTACACAGATAATATGACTTGGGTTGAATATGGCCCCACCCCGCTAATTGCGCTCATGCGTTGTTATGTGTCCAAAATTCTCGGCGACGTTGTTCAGATTCCTGAAGAATTGTTGGCTTAAATTGTGTAGGACATAAATGAGGTAACGCAGCGATTTGAATGCTTCGTTTTTTCAAGGCCGATCGATACCATAAAACCATGGACTTTTCGATTCTTGAAGGAGCAATTCATGCACACAAAAACATCCGTTATCCGTGAAATTTACAGCCTGCGTCACTCAATCTATCGCTGTGATGCTCGCGGAGTTAAAGCACGAATCCAGTTCATGTGTCTGGCTTTGAAACATGACCTAGTCGATGAGATTAACGATGGCTCATTGTGGGATATTGGATACGCAGGGTTAGGCTCTCGCCAGCTCGATACATGCTTTGAAATGGGTGACGCTGATGAGATTGGCATGGCGGTACTGAAAGCGGCACGCGAGGAAGGCTTTGTGCCGGCTATGCAAGGTGTGTTCTCAGAATCGAGCTTGAAACATTGGGGCGATATGCTCGATACCCAATTGGCCCTTTTTTAATTGCAGGGGCCGTGAACCGGTGCGTGGCAAGTCCCGTCGTTCAAGACGGGGACAAGAGCGCGGACGGCTTTGCCGTCATTGCTTTTCCTTTTGGTAGACTGTATATTTGTACAGCATGAAACGCCTTCAAGCTTATAAGTACGAGTTAAATCCAAACGGCGAAAATCAGCGCCTCATGCACCGCTTTGCGGGTTCGTGTCGGTTTGTATTTAATTGGGCGCTGGCGCATCAAAAGGCGTTGTACGAGGCTAGCAGCACAGCTAGATTCAGCTACACAGCTTTGGCCAATCAATTACCTGCATTGAAAAAAGAACTTCCTTGGTTGGTTGAGTGCCCCAGCCAAGCGCTTCAGCAAGCGCTTAAAGACCTAGAGCGCGCCTACACAAACTTCTTTGCCCGGCGGGCTGACTTTCCACGCTTCAAGAAGAAGGGCCGGCGCGACAGTTTTCGTTATCCGCAAGGCGTGAAACTGGACCAGGCCAACAGTCGCATCTTCTTGCCCAAGTTGGGCTGGATACGTTATCGCAACAGTCGGGCAGCGCTAGGCACGGTAAAGAACGTCACCGTCAGCCATGCGTGCGGCAAATGGTTCGTGTCGATACAGACTGAACGCGAGGTTGCTCAGCCCGTGCCGCACGCCAGACGCGCGGTAGGGATCGACATGGGCGTGACACGCTTTGCTACCCTGTCGGATGGCGCGTACCTTGCACCACTGAACAGTTTTAAGCGCCATGAATTGGCTTTACGTAAGGCGCAACAAGCCATGTCCCGCAAGGTGCAATTTAGTAGTAACTGGAAAAGGGCCAAGACCCGCGTTCAGCGCATTCATGCGCGCATTGGCAACGCACGCCGTGACTTTCTGCATAAAAGCTCAACCACAATCAGCCAAAATCACGCGATGGTGTGTATCGAGGACTTGCAGGTACGGAATATGAGCCGGTCGGCGGCCGGCAGCCTCACCGCGCCAGGCAAAAACGTGCGCGCCAAATCTGGCCTGAACAAAGCCATTCTCGATCAGGGCTGGTTCGAATTCCGTCGCCAGCTCGATTACAAGCTGGCGTGGAACGGTGGGTGGCTCGTTGCTGTGCCGGCACACAACACCAGTTGCACCTGTCCGGATTGCGGCCATGTGCATGCGGACAACCGCAAGACGCAAGCACGCTTCGAGTGTGTTGCGTGCGGCTTTGTGGAAAACGCCGATGTGGTCGGCGCAATGAACGTGCTTCGCCGTGCCGAGGCGATTTTGAGCAACAAAGGGCAGGACAATGCCCGGTTCGCCTGTGAAGTGAACGCTGAGGTAGTGGCGTCAGCAGCAGGAACCCGCCGAAGCGACTTGGAAGCGGCTCATTGCCGCCTCTAAGCGCAGCAGGAATCCCCGACCTTCAGGGCGGGGAGGATGTCAATACCCTTGTTTGTGTAGAGATTGAAACTGGCACAAGTCCGTGCGTACTACTAGTGCGCTTTCTTAACACCAAAATAGCATCAGTGTTGGTAGGCTGGTGGGTTTTTAATAGCTTCTCGTGCGCTCTGGACAATCTGCTTTGGTAGGTGCTCTAACTCATTGAGGCAAGACTTTTCAACCCAACTGTCCGTGTGTTCGATCACGCCACCTTCCACTGGGTCCAACTCCTGGATCTCAATAAGCGTTTCGAACAGGGAAACCATCTGGCTCCAGGTTAGGTACAAAATGAAATTTCTCCGGCTCCCAGACCCAGAGTTCCAAGTCTGCCAGCATTGAGACGGCTCAGGGCAAGAGAAAATTGCTTTCCACAGGTCTCTATCCCCTTCTTTTTCAGCTTTGAAACGCATGGGAGTGGCATCATCCCAAGGCAGCGAAACAGTTAGGCTCTTTTGCCCGCCTGTGACCTGCTTAAGTCTTCCAGATACCCTAGATGCAAGACTGAAAAAGGCATCAAACTCCCACTGACCAATGACAACAAACCCTCTGAGCTTATCATTGCCATCAAAGCAAACGATGTATTCCGTGGAATTTCCCGATTCGTAGGCCTCAAGCACATAGACCCAATGCTTCTCAGATTTAGCTGTTTTCAAATACACAACGCTTTTTGAATTCATTGAATCTGCCATACAAGCAACCTTTTTAGCTTTCATTTTGGCCTGAACAGCGTCTTACAAAACACTTATTGCTTCTCGCGCCTGACTTAGGACACTTTGATTGTGCGTTTTTTTATCAAATGATTCAGCAAGCTGGGTGAGCAGTTCATGGTCTTTGAGGTCAAATTGGGCCATGACGCAGGAGGTTCTGGCCAGACGGGTGAGCGCTTTATCATCGAGCGACAGCAGCTTTGAAGCGCTTTCCTGCGTTAAATTGAATTGGCGCATGCCTTGATGAATGTCCTTGGTACAGATTTTTCTGATCAGGTACAAATAGGCGAGATTGAACTCATGGATGGACTGTAGGGTGTGGGTAGGCATAAAATCAAAAAGCAATAAAATTAATATTAATATACTAATTCTTAACTTAATTGCAAAACGTGCATTGTTATAGCTGATTGAGTCAGGCGCGCATTGCTTGGCGTTGAGGGCGGGATTGTGGCAGGAATTGTTCTTGTTCAGAAGCGTTTTCAATCAAGCAACCAAGACGATATAACCACTCATTGGCTCGCGCGCTTGTCTCATCGCAGCCCTCTTTCACTGAGGCATTGATTTGATCGATGAGCTCTTGTGGCGTTAGCACCAAGGTATTGCGGGCTTGCATCAGCCAGGTCACTGTATCGAGCCAGAACCGGGTGTGTGGTTCGCGGTTGATCTCAATCAGCACGTTATTGTCCGAACTTTGCTCGTGAATCAGCCCTTCATATGCTCGCAACCCTTGCTTGGCCCAGGTTTCTTTCAACACATCGAGAAAACGCACCTTATTGTGCGCGGCATCATAAAACGGCACCCATAACGAAATGCCGATTTTGGGGGGCGCGTTGTGTTCGTTTGGTTTTAATACAGATTGTTTGATCAAGTCGCGCGAAAGCTGCAGCTGGTCTTCGCGAGAGGTAGGTATTGCATTCATCATGAGTTATTCAGTATCGGCGTCCAGCACATCAGGACCGTTGTATTCTGGTGTGGCCATCAGTCGAAAATCCCCTTCATCCAGGCCTGCTTTATCCAGTACCCGGTTGTAACGAATGGCCAGGGCGATATCGTCCACGAGCAAATCAGCGTGTTTTGTATAGCTTGCCAGTTGCTTGGATAGCTCTCTTAATACCGAGCCATAGGCCAAATCCAGGTGTCCACGCATCTGCTCGATTACCTTGCGCATTTCAACACGGTCATGTTTAAGGGCTTTTACAGACTCAAGGCATTGGGCGCGCGCGGCGACTTGGTTATGCGTCCAGTTGGCCTGGGGCAACATGTTTTGTAGATTTTGATGCCATTGCATCAGCGCCTCATCTGATTGCAAGTGCGTCATGGCCAGGCGCGCCAGGCGCGAGGCATTGGCTCGAACATAGCGATTGGATAACAGGCTAAATTCGCGATAGGCTTTAATATCCTCAGGCCGGGACCAATCCCCGCGAAGCAAAATGAGATCCTTGATCTGCAGGCGCTCGGCAATATGCGTCTGGCCACAAATACGGCTTTTGCCTTGCACTTGAGCCCAATTACGCGCGACCGCCTTATCCTCTAACAAAGCATCATCGCCTACATGCGCGTGTTGAATCACAAGGGCTTGGTCGGCGACCCAGGCCTGGCCGGTTTGACTTAAATTGCGCTCACTCATAACAAACCCGCCCAACTCGCCAGCACGCACTCGTCGGCGCACCCCGGGCAGGTCTATCTCTATGTCGCGCAAGGCCTGTATCCGATAAACGGTCACTCCCAGCGTCTGGCGCGATTCATTGGTTAAGCGGTATTTGAGGTTCTGGTCAGCGGCTGACATGAACGACTCCAATCAAAGGAACCGCTTCATCATGTCAAACTCAATTTATGAATTAAAGGTTTTAGAAGGGAAAATTTTTACGCTTTCGACATGCGCTATGTAAGCCCGGATTTTTGCGGCTCAGTAATGGGCCTGCTCAAAGGCCTTGGCCAAATGGGCAAAACGAATCTGATGGGATGGATTCATGGCCTCAAAGGCAATCAGGCGCTGGTTTTCGTTCAAACAAATGGCCACCGCCCCCACGGCTTCTGAAAGGATCTGCTTACACTCGGGGCGCTGTTGCAACTCAATCAGATCCAGTAAGCGCACAAGCAAATGGCCGGGGTTGAGCACCTTCCAGTGCTCTAGGGAAATGGCGCACTGGGCAATGAGCTTGTCATTGGACTTGCCATAACCGGGCCAATAGGTGATTTGAACCTGGTCATTAGCCATATCACCGAACTGCTCAAACTGCGCGTCATTGGGTACAAACACCTCGACCGTACCCAGTTGTATTAATGGCACATCAGGTTGGTCATGCAGCAAACACCAAAGCGCCACATCGCCGCCAATGACGCCCCCGTGCGCACACAAGGTGTTAAGGATCGGGCGAAGGGATTCTGATATCTGGCTCATGACAGCGATTCCTGTATCGGTTATCAACCTGGCACCCCGACAAAAATAATCGGCGCCAAGTCATTGAACAAGTGGTTTTTACACGCTATAAAATCATTATTATTGCATTAAAAATCACTTTTAACGTACTTAAACGTTCAAAAGCGATACAAATTCATCATAACGCACCCACATTCACTCGTTACTTTTTTCTTGTGCCTGGCGCACTAAAGTTTCGCATTCAAAACCTTGCCAATTTCTGACCGGAGCAGGTAATGCGTCGTTTATATCTAAATACCACTTACGAAGAGAAGGACCAGGTTCGAAGCCTGGGGGCGCGTTGGGACTCGGGGGCAAAGCGTTGGTATATTTTGCCCGATCAAGATCCAGCGCCTTTTGCCCGTTGGCTGGACGCTAAGCGTGCCCAAACCACTGAAAGCCCGAAAGCCGAAGCCCCATCGGATACTGAGGTCATCCCCGTTCCCAAGGCCTGGGTCAATGTGCGTGCCCCTTCCTTTTATTTACTGAGCACAACACAATCTTGCGGGCGTTGCGAGCTCAAAGCGCCGGCATTCGGGTTTGTTTTGCCACGCAGTTACGAATCAATGGCACTGCAACTGAATTCGCGATTGAGCGATGGCCAGCAACCGAACAGCATTTACTCCTATCCGGATCTATTGCGCTGGCTCGAACACCCCAAATCGCGCCAATGGATCAGCCATGGCATCGAGGCCTTGCCCTACGATATTTACCATTTGAGTAAAGACATTGTTGATCTGATGCGCCAATCCGCACCCAACTATCGTAAAGTGACCAAATTTGGCCAACGGCGCTGGGCCAATGTCTGTCCGCATTGCCGAGCAAGCCTCCCTGATGTCCGGCCAGACGGCCAGCCTGCGCTGATACCACGCAGTAGTACGGGCGCTGCTTATACGGACCTGACCCCAATTGGCATACCCTTTGAGGCGGGGGCGGCCGGCCTGGCAACCGGTATCGAGTTTGTGCAACGCATGAATATCCAATCTCCTTAAGCGCTGCCAGTGCATAGCCATGCGGGACACTTAAGTCCTGCCAGAATTGTGAGGTTTCAAACCCATCAACATGTAATAAAATTATTCTAACGCTACCAATCATTTCGAGTGCGCATGCATTTTGACGACTTTTCTCTTACTGCGTTTTGCTCCAGTCTGACATTCTTTGCGCTCAGTCTTCGTCTTTTTTATGGCCGATTAGCCTATGCACGCGCGACGTATCTGATGATCTATGCGTTGATCTTCTTTTGTGTCATTGCTCCAGTTGCCTCGATCGTGCGGGTGACATTTAATTTTGTCTTTGACCTGAATAGTGCCCTGGCGCTTGTTTTAACGTCATTGGGTCTGCAGCTGCTGTGCATCTGGGCCGCACAATTTTTTTCGTTTGGCCCCGCCCCCAAAACCTGAGCCTGATAAAGCGCCTATTTCGGTTTTTTTAATCGAATTCGTATCCTGAATATAAGCCAGCACTCATAAGGATACGAACCGATGAACGACACCATTGATGCGCCAGTTGTAGACGATACAACCAAAGATTCAGTGATCGCACAATGCGATAACTTCTTTGCTCCTGTCAGCTTTGATTTGATCGATCAGCTGGTAGGACAATACAAACAGCAACGTCAAAATATTGAAGACTTTGGTCATTATCTGGACACACGCGTTGATACGGCCGTACTGGAGTACTTTGCCGCCGGCAACGATGTTGAGCAGCGCTATCGAATCACAAGCCTTCATAGCCTTCTCAAGGTGGAAGGGGCACTTAGAGCGCTGGATGCTGCATATTGGGATAAAGCCCTCAAACTAACCGATGTGCTCGATTGCATGCCCCAGGCGCGGCGAAGCGAATGGTTTGAGCAAATCCGTCAGGCCAAAACGCCCCCGTTTGAGGCTGAAAGTGTGCGCGCCACGCTCATGGACTTGCTTAATAGCCGCGCGCGCTTTTTGGCCGAACGGGTCGATGGCCTATTTCGCTCGCTTTCCAACACACATGTGACCAATCGGCCAGAAGGCTTTAGTAAGCGCATGATCCTTAACTACGTGATCGATAATATTGGCTTTCCCAGCACGACAAAAGCCGGTCACATT
>PAKT01000012.1 GCA_002710725.1 Spongiibacteraceae bacterium | reverse complement strand
GCAATCATTGTGTGTCCTCCAGGTTTTCTATCGTGGGGTCTGGTGGGTTTTCTCGCGGCATCAATCGCCCCCAGACTGCGTTATAAGGGTGAATCCGGTCCACCGATCCTTCGGCATTGACCAGCGTTCCATGTTCGCCATGCCAACGGAAAATGCCACCGCGCAGATTCGCAATATCTGCGCCGCCAGCATCACGTACGGCATCTTGCAGACGAGCAGCCAACTTGGAGCTGCGCTGCCCAACAGAGCAGTAGAACAGCACATGCTTTCCCGCCAAGGCACCGCCAAATTGCTGCGTGAAGGTTTCTCTATCGGTATCCAGTGAAATACGAATTGCGCCCGGCAGATGGCTGACTGCGTACTCTTCGGGCTCTCGCACGTCCACAACAAGCCAGTTGCCGGCGTCATCAGACAAAATAGCTTGCGCTTCCTCCACCGTGATCTCGGGTACATCAAAGCGTTTGTCGACCAGCCATTCAATGCCTCCTAGTGCGTCAGCCGTGGCAACCGACGGGAGGAGCAGGGCAGAGACGAGCATCAGTACAAAGCGGCCGAGTTGACCTTTTTCTGTCCGTGCCACCATCAGCTTTCTCTGTATGTTATATAACGTAAGTTTCAGCATCGGTGTATGAGTAGCCGCCAAGTTGGGTCACAGCCTGGTGCTGGGAAAGGAATATCTTCCCGGTCAGTTGTTGGGGAAAATCGGTTTTGCTCAGTGTATCCATAACCGGGCCTTTTACTTCGGACAAATTCAAGGAAATACCCCGGTTATAGAGCGTTTCATTCAGCATTTCGAGCACCTCAAGTGCGGTAAGATCAATTTCATTAACGGCGGTACAAAGTACGATTACGTGCTGAACTGAGGGACGTTCGTCGAGCAGCGCCAGTAACCTGTCTTCAAAATAGCTTATGTTGGCAAAATAGAGGCTTTCGTCGACCCTGACCGAGAGAATTTCTGGATGGGTTACAACGCCATGGCGCTCAACATTACGAAAATGTTCTGTCCCTGCCACCTTGCCGACAACAGCGATATGAGGTCGTGACGATTTATAAATATGCAGTATCAGCGATGCAATAACGCCGCAGAAAACACCCGCCTCAACCCCGAAAACCAAGGTTCCCAACAGTGTGATTGTGACGGCAATAAAGTCAAAACGATTGTAGTGCCAGGTTTTCTTCAGTACTGAAAAATCCAGCAGCGACAGAACGGCGACGATGATCGTCGCGGCCAAGGTAGCTTGTGGTAGATAGGCGAGATAAGGTGTGAGAAAAAGAGCTGTCGCGGCAATTCCGACTGCGGCAAACAGTCCCGCCGCTGGTGTCGCGGCGCCGGCATCAAAATTGACGACTGAGCGTGCAAAACCGCCTGCAACCGGATACCCCCCGGAAAAGGCGGAACTGATATTGGCACTGCCAAGGCCAATCAGTTCTTGATCGGGACGGATTTTCTCGCCGCGTTTGGCGGCCAACGTTTGTGCGACGGCAATCGATTCCACAAAGCCGATCAATGAAATCATAGCTGCTGCCGGCAATAGCTTGCTTGCCAGGGATAACTCCAACTCAGGCAGTTTCCAATCAGGCAAGCCAGAGGGAATTTCTCCGATGAGGCGTACCCCCAGCGCGCCGGCATCGATTTGGTAAGCAAGAACGCTGGTTGCAAACACGCCGATGATGGGGCCAGTGCGGGTGAGTAAACCTGCGATGCTATCGCTTAGTCCAATTTTGAGAAGTAGTGGCTTCAATCCGCTCCTGGCCCAGAGCAAAAAAACCAGCACGCCCAAGCCGAAGTACAGCGTGGGCAGATGGAATTCTGGAGTCTTTGCCGCGAGTTCTGTTATTAGGATGTATACATTATCGCCATTGACTGTCACGCCGAGAAGGTGCTTTAACTGACTTACGATAATAATCAAGCCGGAGGCAGTGATAAAGCCGGCGATGACCGGGTGCGAGAGGAAGCTGGCCAGAAAGCCCATTCGCAATACCCCCAGTAGCAACATGAAACAACCGGACAGCAATGCCAGCAGGATGGCCGCTTGAAGGTAGGCAGAACTGCCGGGCGCGGCAAATTCACTGATTGTGGACGCGGTCATCAATGAGACCACTGCAACTGGCCCAACAGCAAGGGTGTTGCTGGTACCAAACAGCGCGTAGGCTGCCAAGGGAAACATACTGGCGTAGAGGCCAACTTCTGCAGGTAGACCGGCCAACAGGGCGTAAGCCAAGGACTGGGGAATCAACATGATGGTAACAATGAGTGCCGCCAGCAGGTCGCTTCCGAAGTGCTCGCGACTATAGCGCGCGCCCCAGTCGGCTATCGGAAAGTAGCGTTTCCAGCCTTTCATCGGTGAGGGTTATTCTCCGTGGGTTGGTGAGACAATCCTCTTGCGGCCTTTCAGCATACCTTTCCAGCAGATGGCTGGAAACAACAGCCAGGTTTATTGCCGGCGACTATGGGACGTTGCTCGCGTGGAGCCGAAGCAGTGTCGGCGTTCAGTCAGTTACTTGCGGCACCCACAATCAGTTGTCCGTAAGCCGAACGGTCGTCAATAGCCTAATTGTCCATGAACCTCCTATAGTTGATTGAGTGGCAATTTTAGATAGCTGGTGCCGTTATCCTCAGCAGGTGGCAGGTGGCCAGCGCGCATATTGATCTGAAGGGAGGGCAGTATCAGGCGCGGCATACCCAGTGTCGCGTCTCGCTTCTCGCGCATTTTGACAAAACTGTCTTCGTCAACCTGTTTCCCTACATGGATGTTGAGGCGTCGCTCATCGCCAACCGTGGTCTGGCATTCCGCCTTTCGCCCGTTTGGCATGTAATCATGACAGATAAACAGGCGGACATTATCAGGCAGTGTTAGTACTCGCTGGATACTTCTGTACAAGGTGCGTGCATCTCCGCCGGGAAAGTCGGCACGCGCCGTACCGCCATCGGGCATAAACAGGGTGTCGCCGACAAAGGCGGCATCGCCCATGACGTGAACCATACAGGCAGGTGTGTGACCGGGCGTGTGGATTGCGTGACAAACCATATTCCCCACAAGGTATTCGTCGCCGTCCTTAAAAAGTTGGTCGAACTGTGAGCCATCGCGGGAAAATTCAGTCCCGGCATTAAAGATTGTACCGAAGGCGTCCTGCACATCAGTGATCTTGTTGCCAATACCGATTTTCCCTCCGAGTTGCCCCTGAAGATAGGGCGCAGCCGAGAGGTGGTCGGCATGCACGTGAGTCTCGATGATCCACTGCAGTTCCAGTTTGTGATGGCGAATGTAGCGAATGATCTCCTCCGCTCCTCGCAGGCTCAATCGGCCTGAGGGGTAGTCAATTTCCATCACAGAATCCACTATGGCACAGGCCTGTGAGAAAGGATCCTTGACTACGTAAGAGAATGTATTGGTCTGCTCGTCAAAAAATGGCATAACCTCAGGGCGGCTCTCAAAATCGACGGAGAAATTGACTGCTTTCATCGTGTTGGCCTCGCTTTATGCAGGATTGACCCAAACCCCTTAAAAGGGTTCTATCCTGGCATCCATTTTGATCCGCTGTTCAGGGAGTCATTACCGAAACCTCACCACTATAATGAACCATCAAAACATCATAGGGTTGTGGATTGTCAGATTCCATTCCGGGAGAGCCCGGGGGCATTCCTGGAACCGCTATCCCTGCGACTTCCTTGTCCGCTTCCTCAATTAACGTCTCTATATTTTTTGCGGGAACATGTCCCTCAACCCAGAAATCATTTATTAGTGCTGTATGACAGGACCTTACGTTCACAGGAATATTCAAGGCGTTCTGGATAGGAGCGGTACTGGCGACAGTGTTCACTTTCACTTTAAACCCATTTTCCTCCAAATACTCAACCCACTTTTGACAACACCCACAATTAGCCCGCTTGTATACAAGAATTTCTCCTTCGTCTGGCTCAATGATAACGGGATTGTATGCTGCTATAGTTAGCAAGATGGCGGCGCCAAAAAATATTGCCAACATTATCCAGTCTATATTTCGTCTGAACACGCTGTGTTTTTTGACTTTGGGTTTGCTCATAATATGACACCTCTTCGAGGGATTTAAAGCTGGTAAGGGCTCAAATTGCCCGCCGAGCTACTGCTGCTTCGAGCGATTAAAGCCCATTCGACGAATAGCCGCTGGTGCATCCCTTGGAATACATCGTAAATGTATTGGAATCTGCACTGTTTCGTGACTCACCTAGTTTCTGATCCGTTTTTAAAGCCATTTACCCAGCCATTCTTGAGAAATTCGGTTACCAGAGATTCAAAATCACTAAACGAAAGAAGAAGGTTTTCAAACGTAAAGCCTTCTTCAATTTTGGTTAAGGCATCGAACTCATGTTGCTTTAGGTGCGTAAAGGTTGGTTTATACAGCGGGCGCTCAATCAAATAGTATCCCTTGCCCTTTTCGATAATAGCTTTTTTGAAAGGTTCATTAATTTCATGAAGCTCCCAAATTATTGCGGCCGGGAACTCCGTCTCTAGCAGATATATGTCCGGCGATAAGGTAAACACGATCTTGCTGAGCTGAGATTTTTCCAGATTAGCGAATCTACCGAAATCAAAAGCCTTTCTGTCTTTCTGAAAAAAGCTTAGGTGCATTTTCCACTCGAAAAGCGCAAGATCCGGTAGATACGCTACATTGTAAAACTCATCATTTGTCTTGATGATAAGATCGGTAAATTGACTGAATCTGGCGCCATAATGATAGAGCGATTTGTCGTCGGAGGGGTGCCGCAAGGCATACTCTTCAGCCATAGCCCTAAAACAATCGTTACCCACAACTTGTTTGCATACGGGAAACGCGGCCTCCAACGTTGCAACCAATCGTTCTTTGGTATTATTGGTATAGATTGAAATGGCTTCCGTCAGCGTTCCCGCTGCAGTGTCGTTTGCTACGGCTCGGAGTTCTTGTGACGAGCCATTTTTAATAAGCGATAAATAGCTATGGTGTATGTTCTCTAAAGGCATCTAATCACCGCTATTACTGTTGGATTTATCAAGATAGTGTTTTGCTTTGCTATATTCTGAATACAGCGTGTCCCAAGAGGGTATATCGTTGTCCCACTCAATCAATGTTGGTCTAGGCCCCCATGCCGAAAGCATCGCCTGATAAAGCCTCCAGACGGTATCGTTTACGCGTTCGCTATGGGTATCGATCGCAATCCCGCCACCTCCTGTCGGGGAACCTGCCAGATGAATCTCCGCTACGCGCTTTGGAGGGATTTTTTTAATCTCTGCCAAAGCGGAGCTCCCATGATTTATTTCGTTAACGTAAAGGTTGTTTGCATCGATAAGCAATAGACAGTCAGCATATTTCGAAAGCTCCGCGAGAAATTCGCCTTCACTTAAATAGCTCTCGCTAAGTTGGATATAGCTCGATACATTTTCCACCAGTATCTGTTGCCCCAAAAAATCTTGTACAGCGCTGATCCGATCTCCTACGTGCTTAATAGATTCTTCTGTCATGGGTAGTGGTAAAAGGTCATGAAATTCAACGCCGTCGAGTCCTGTGACAGCAATATGTTCGGAGTACCATGTAGCACCTGACGAGACCATTAATTCTTGTACTTTTCCAAGATACGTAAGATCAATGGGCCCCGCTCCCCCTAGCGAAAGATTGACGCCATGAAGCGCCACTGGGTAGCATTCCGCTACCTTTAATAACTGGGCGCGCAGCAATCCGCCATCGACTAGCCAGTTGTCAGCTAACAGCTCGAACCAACCAACATCAGGTCTGTTTTCAATGACATAATTGACATACTTTGCTCTCAACCCCAAGCCTACCTCGATAGCAGACGGAGGAGTGCCGCGCTTACTCATGATCTATCCCTTGGCTGGTTCTTTCGAAATAGCCTCACCACCGACGATCTTTTCGCACGTACCGGCAGGCACCCAAACCCAGTCTTTCTTTCCTCCATCTTTTTTAGACATTCCCGCACACCCGTGGCTACTATCGATCGCAGCGCAGTCATTTTTTCCTGATTTAGCAACGCCTGCACATTTTTCCCATTCCTGCGGTTGGTCGGGCACAGCAATAGAGTTTGATGCAGCTCCAAGCGCTAAAATACTAGTGACTGTAGCGTTGATAAGATGTTTCGTGCTTTTCATAAGATCTCCGTTACTATCTGATTAAATTTAATAATTCGTCGGAAATATTCCAGCCGAATGTACAGCTAACGATCCCTCAATCAGTCTTCTGATTGAGGGATCGGGTGGCTGTTTACTACTTGCGGTCACTCCACTTTTTGGTCTTTGCCTTCATGGTCGCAGAGTCACTCGCTGATGCGTTCATTCCACGATAGTGAAAAGGCGTCTTGCCAGGTGTACCAAACCTGCTTTCTTGCCAGGTTGTTTTGTTAGCGGTGGTTTGACTGGAGCGCGACCTACTTCCGTAATCATGCTTGGGTTTCGGCGACTTCCCTTGCGGTCCTTTGTGGGAATGGACAGGCCTGTCAGGCTGCGGATTTGATTGGGCAACTGCCTGGCTGGCCCATGCTGCGGATATCGATACACCGAGTACGAGAGCCAGTAATACCTTTGAATTACCTTTGCGCAATTTCATAATTACACCTCCAGTTTAAAGGGTTTCCCCCGGTATGCCTCACGGTTGAACTGCATAACCAACCGGGAGGCTTCTTGCTACGCTACTGTGTGATCGACTGTTCCGCTATTTCCCGTTTGAGAGTGCGTCCTCGCCAGATCATAAATATGGCGGGAAACACGACCAGCACCATCAATAGTGCAGAGCCCACTCCACCGACCATCGGCGCGGCGATCCGTTGCATGACATCGGCGCCTGTGCCTTTGGAAAACAATATCGGAACCAGGCCGACGAAGAGAGCGAGTCCCGTCATCAACATGGGTCTGATGCGCTGTGTGGCGCCAGCCTGAATCACCTCATTAAGATCAGGGATTGTTTTCAATGTGTCGCTCTCCAGACGCTCTCGCCTAGCGATATCCAGATACACCATCATCAACAGGCCGAGCTCCACGGCCAGGCCCGCCACCGCGATCATGCCGACCCACACCGCAACACTTAGCTTGAATTCCAAAAACCACAGCAGCCAGATGGAGCCGCTGATGGAAAAGGGAACACTCATCATGACGATGAGTGTTTCAATAAGTGAATTCCGGTGCATAAACAGCATAAAGAAAATCAGGAAGACCGTGGCAGGCACGAGAATTTGCAGTTTCTCTTTGGCGCGTTCGAAATACTGGAACTGGCCCGCCCAGGCAATGCGGTAGCCATCTGGAATATCGACATTTTCCGCAACCACTTGCTTGGCGCTGGCTACGTAGTCTGCGATACCGACCGTATTTTTCACGTCGACAAAGACAAAGCCAACCAGTTGGCCGTCTTCACTGCGCACAGCGGGCGGGCCCGTGCGAAACTCGATATCGGCGACTTGGGTAATGGGAACCTGGGCGCCTTGCGGCGTCGGAACCAGTACCCGCTCCAGTGCTTCGATGTTGTCGCGATAATCGCGCGCATAGCGAACAAGGATGTTGTAGCGCTCTCGTCCTTCGACGGTCTGTGACACTACCGTGCCACCCATCGCCGCCATAATAACGCGCTCAACGTCGCCGACGTTTAACCCAAGCCGGGAAGCCTCTTCGCGTTTTACCGTGAAGTCGAGGAAGTACCCGCCGGTGCTGCGTTCGGCGAACGCGCTTCGCGTGTGGGGTGAGGTGCGTTCATCCTGCTGGAGCGCTTTCTCAATCGCTACGGCGGTTTCTTCGATGGTTGCGAGATCTTCCCCGAAGACCTTGATGCCCAGTGCCGAGCGAATCCCGGTGGCCAGCATTTCGGTACGGGTCTGGATCGGCATCCAGAAGATGTTGGGCATGCCCGGGAATCGCAGTTTCTGATCCATTTCCTGGATCAACCCATCCCAGTCCAGCCCTTCGCGCCAGGTGTCTTTGGGCTTCAGGGTGATGACGGTTTCAACCATGGAAAGTGGCGCGGGATCAGTCGGGCTCGTGGATCGACCGACTTTCCCGAATACGTGATCAACTTCCGGAATTTCCGCAATAATCCGATCCATCGTCTGCATGGTTTTGGTGGCTTCGGTAATCGACATCCCGGGCAAGGCCGTTGGCATGTACAGAATCGAACCTTCATTCAGCGGTGGCATAAACTCATTGCCGAGTTGCTTTAGCGGAATATAGGTTGCCGCCAGTACCGCCAGCGCACCGCCAACCACCCACCAACGATGGCGCACCGCCGCGTTAACCACGGGGCGATAGGCGGCAACCAGCCACTGATTGAGACGGCTTTTATCTGCCCGAATCTTCCCCCGTATCAGCCATACCGCCAACGCAGGCACCAGTGTGATGGATAGCAGGGC
Organism: Spongiibacteraceae bacterium; assembly: GCA_002710725.1. GTDB lineage: Bacteria > Pseudomonadota > Gammaproteobacteria > Pseudomonadales > Spongiibacteraceae > Litorivivens. The sequence goes on along the minus strand of PAKT01000012.1, from coordinate 13,802 downwards.
GGCAAAACCCATGGAGTACGTTTTGGTAAACGCCAGGGGTTTAAACAGCCTGCCTTCGGTGCCTTCCAGAGCGAATACGGGCATGAACGATATGGTGATGATCAGCAGAGAGAAGAAAATGCTGGGGCCCACTTCCTGCATCGCGCCAATCACCACATCGCTGCGGGAGCGCTGTGCCAGAGGTGAGTCCGGCTCCGCTTCCCGCCAGCGGTACAAGGCCTTATGTATATTATCGATTATCACAATCGCCGCATCGACCATTGCCCCGATGGCGACCGCAATCCCGCCGAGCGACATGATATTGGCGGTGAGCCCCTGGTAGTACATGGGGATGAAGGCAAGTAATACGGCGACGGGGAGGGTGATCACCGCAACCAATGTTGACCTGATATGCAGCAGAAACAGCCCGATAATAAAGGAAACAATCAGAATTTCCTCGATCAGTGTAAATTTCAAGGTAGCAATCGCGTCTTCAATCAGCACGGAACGGTCATAGACTGGGACGATTTCCACGCCCTCGGGCAAACCTGCCTTGAGGTCGTCTAAGCGGCGCTTGACCTTGTTGATCACCTCCAGTGCATTTTCGCCGTAGCGCATGACCACTATGCCACCTACGGCAAGGCCTTCTCCGTCAAGCTCAGCCTGGCCGCGTTGCATTCCCGGGCCGAGTGACACATGACCAATATCGCGAACGGTAATGGGCACACCATCGGCGGTTGACTTTAAGACGACGCTTTCCAAATCCTCGACAGAGCGCACGTAACCGCGGCCACGAATGAATTGTTCGTGCCCGGCGACTTCCAGAATTCGACCGCCAACGTCGTTGTTGGAATCTTTCACGGCTTCGGTGACTTTTTTCAGCGATATACCGAAAGAGGCCATTTTGTTGGGATCGAGATTAACCTGATACTCACGCTGGTAACCGCCAATAGACGCGACTTCTGAAACGCCCTCGACCGCTTCCAGAGCGTAGCGCAGATTAAAATCCTGGAGGGAGCGCAACTCATCGAGTCCGCGCTTGCCACTCGTATCGCGCAGCGCGTACTGGTATACCCAGCCGACGCCTGTCGCATCTGGCCCCAGCGTTGGGTTGACCCCGTCGGGCAAATCCGCAGTGGCGCTGTTAAGGTATTCCAGTGCCCGCGAGCGGGCCCAATACATGTCCACGCCGTCGTCGAAAATGACATAGACAAACGACAGGCCGAAGAAGCTCTGTCCTCGCACGTAATTCACGCCGGGTGCGGCGAGCAGGGTGGTGGTAAGCGGGTAAGTTATCTGGTCTTCAACCAGGTCGGGGCTTCGCCCCGGCCACTCGGTGAATACGATGACCTGTACGTCGGATAAATCCGGGATTGCATCAAGCGGCGCCTGCCTCAAGGCCTGATATCCGCCAAGGGTCAGCGCAGTGATAGCGACCAGCGTAATGAGTGGATTGCGCGCGCAGTAAGCGATCAGGCGCTCGATCCAACCCGGCTGAGCATTGGGTTCGTTGTTGTGATTTACCATTGATCAATTCCCGCTTTCAGTCGGCTTTCCGAAGCAATCAGGAAGTTTCCTGAGGTTACAATCGAGTCGTTTTCTTCCAAGCCACTAAGAATTTCTACGAAACCGTTGGCGCGCAGCCCGGTTTCCACTTTGCGCGGCGCCAGTCGTCCTTCGCCGATATCTTCAAACACATAACGTTTCTGCCCCGAGATAATGACGGCTTCTTCGGGTATGGTCAGCCGCTCGCCCGCGCGCGATTGCAGCGTGACTTCGGTATACATCGCCGGCTTCAAGGCGCCCTCGGGATTTGCGACTTGCACGCGCACTTTGGTTGTCCGTGTCGTGCGATCCGCAAAGGGGTATATAAAACTGACTTCGCCATCGAGAGGGGCTATACGGGCGTGCGGCAGCTGGATCGACGCTGCCATCCCTTCAGACAGAAGGCTCAGCTCGCTCTCGTATAACTCGGCCTCAACCCAGACCTCGGAGAGGTCTGCAAGGCGCAACAAGGTCATGCCAGCGCGATGGGCCGTTCCGACGACAATATTCTTGGTGACTACCACTCCCGTCATCGGCGCTCGGATCAGTACGTAGTCGGCCGGAGAACCACGGCGTTGCAATGCTTCTATTTCAGTCTCCGACATATTCCAGAGCAGCAACCGTTTGCGCGCTGCCTCCAGCAGGCCGCGGGAACTGTTGCGACGGGCAAGTTCGAGAAATTCCTGTTGCGCTGCGTAAAGATCGGGGCTGTACACGGTGAAAAGCGGGTCGCCTTTCTTGACGGGTTTTCCAACGTAATCGGCGTACAGCTCTCCAATCCAGGCATCGAATTTCAGCGAAACATCAGCCAGTCTCGTTTCATCGTAGGCCACGGTGCCAACGGCACGCACCGGACGGGACATGTCGCGGTATTCGGTGCGGGCGGTTTTTACGCCAATGAGCTGGCGTCGGGAGGGATCCAGGGTCACCGTCCCCGGCGGTGCCATTTCCATGCTTTCACCGCCGTCGGCGCGGGTGGCGCCGGAGGATAACTGGATGCCCTTACGCCCGGTTGCCAGATCAAAGGAGACCCGGCGGGGGGCTTGTCCTGGAAGCCGTATTTCCAGGGTTAAGGGCCAGCTTCCTTCCATAGAGGGCCTGAAGGTGCCTTCGTAACGCCCTGAACCACGCGAAGCCATCTCGGCTGGCGCGCGCATGGCGGGCATGGTGCCCATGGCAGGCATTTCAGCAATAGCGGTAATAGAGGCGTCGTCGATGGGGTCGCCATCCTGGTCACGAAGCACTATGGCCAGGGTGTTTGGCCCAACGCGTGGCGTTTCGGGTAGAACCTCGGCGGAAAACCGGATATCACCAGCCCGGTAGGGCAGCTCCGTCGTTTGTGTTTTGCCTTTCGAGCCTCCGATAGCACGGGCACCGGACGAAAGCTGCATGCCTTCGCGCCCGGTGGCAAGGTCAAAGTTTACACGGGCCTTGCCGAATTCCTCATGGTTCACGGTGAGTGTTAGGGGCCAGGAACCTTTCATGTAAGGCTCAAAGCTGCCTTTGTATACACCGGGTGCGGTTTCGGTCATCTCGGCCGGTGCCTGCATCGCTGCCATGCTGCCCATGGCTGGCATCTCAGCGATGGCTGACAGGCTGGCATTTTCTACGGGATTGCCATTGCTGTCCTGTAGCGTCAGCACCAAGGTATTTTCGCCGACGATCGGTGTGCTAGGAGAAAGCTCCAGTCCGAACTGGTAGGCGCCGGCTTTATAGCGAACGGGGTTGCTGTCGGCGGCCATTTCAGGTTTATCGTTAGACAGCAGGATGCTTGAAACCGCGATCGCGCCTGCTATGCCCACGCCGATAATCAGTAGAATGAATAAATTGCGCTTTGTCATTGTCGTTACCATTTCATTGCAGCCAGGTTGGCGGCCGAAGGATGATTGGAGTGCGACGTCGTGCTTTTGGACGTCAAAGGTTTGGCGATATAGCGTTCCACTAGCGCGAGGGCCCGGAGGTAATCGGAGCGGGTGCGCTGAAAAGCGTCTTCGGTTTGAAGTTGCTTGCGCTGTGCATCAATGGTGGTAATAAATCCTGACTTGCCTGAGCGATAGTTCGCCAGTGAGGTCTCCAGGCTCGCCCTGGCCAGTGGCAGCAACCGTTCTCTATAAATGGTCAGCGTTTGTTCCAGTTCCGAAACTCGCGCAAGGCTTTCCTGGAGATCCGCGATGATGCGGGCCTCGCTGTCGGACAGCGCCCATTGATATTGCATAACCTCGGCATTTGCCGCATCCCGGCTCGCGTCGCGTTTGTTGGAGAAGTCGAAGGGGATATTAATGCTCACACCGAGCCACCAGCGCTTGTCCTCGTCGTCCCAAAGGCTGTTATAGCCACCGGCCAGCTTGAAATCCGGAAAATAGTCCTTCTCTGCAAGACCGAGCTCGGATTTTGCCGCGCGAACGTTTGAGCGAAGGCGGTGGAGCTCCGGATGGTTTTCCAGCGCGAGGCTTTGGAGTGTCGGCATACCGGGAAGCTCGACAGATTCCGGCAAGCCGGCGGGCGGCGGTAAGGTGGCGGTAGGGGGCCGGTTCAACAGGGCGTTCAGTCGCGCCAGCACTTCGACTTTGCGTCGGTGGTGACTGACAATCTCGGTATCGATCTGGGCCGCTTCAACTTCTGCTTGTAGCACCTCCTGTTGGAGGGCTTTGCCGGCACTGTAGCGTGCTTTCGCCACACCCACCATTTCTTGCAAGAGTTCGCGGTGTTGGTACTTCAGGTCGAGGGACTGATGAATGTAGGCCCATTCGGCATATAACTGTTTTGCTGCCGCAATAATAAGCAGCCGACGATCCTCATATGAGGAGGCCGTCGCTTCTGCCTGGGCGCTGGCCCGTGATTTTTGCAGATCGAGCTTGCCGGGCCAGGGAAGCGTTTGGGATATTTCCACCCGCTCCTGGAACCCTCTGGGGCCACCGGCTGTGTCGGGCGCACCCGCATAGGTCAACATCGGGTCCGGTAGTGCTGAGGCTGGCGCTATCCGAAAGGTCGCAGCCCGGGTGGCTTCGTCCACAGATTTGAGGCCGCTGTTGCGTTCCAGCACTGCTCCAACCAAGGCATCCAGCTGCAGCGCCTTTTCCTGACTATCGCCCGTGTCACTCGCGTAGACATAAGACGCACTGATAGTAAGGATAATTGCCGTAAGTAAACGGGTTTTCATTGTTCATATCTCGTTGTAAATAGCCAAAAACAGTGGCGCTGGGAGAGCGCCATTGGTTGCTTAACGAGTCTGAATCAAATGCGGAGGCGTTGGGTCAGCAGGTAGACGGGTTGTCGTGGGGAGAAAGAAGAGGTGATGGTTGCATACGAGAAAGCGCCGGGCGCGAAGGCGCCAAACGGTACTTCAGGGTAGGACGTGATGGCCGCAACGGGAATCGAGCCAAAGTCCAAATCAAGTTTTTTGAACAGTTGTGGCGGGGGAGAGTCCACCGGCGAGCCATCACTGGCGGTAACCTGGTAATGGACTTCGCAGCAGGAGGCAGAATCTGACTGGACCGAGAGTGCCGACGCTTCCATCGGGCAGGCGTTGTCATTTGCCACCGAATCAACGTCACAGCAGCAAACGACTGAAGGGCTGGTTGGCTCTTCCATGTCGACACACGCATACGCAAACTGCCCGATCGACGTCAGGAAAAATATCAGCAGCAGTAGACGGTGCAAGTGTCGATTCACAGTGGTTATAACCGTTAACCTGAGCTATTCCAAAGGGTAAAAAAACTAAACGCTTCTAATTGGTGGAACTCTAAACCCTGTACCATACTTCAGAGTCAAGCGGCAATCTGCCCTTAAACGCAAAAAGGCCGGTTTTGTAAACGCAATCATAGCCGATGCCGCCAATTAAGCAAGCCGCTGCATTTCTTGGACTTAAACGAGGGGTAGGGTCCGCGAAAGTTAACTTTTCTCGAAGAACCCCCCGTTTTTACCCGGCACAGCAAGACAGCTCCTTGATATCTTTTGCAAAGGTCTGTGCGCAGAGCTTCAACCCTTCCACCATCGTCAAATACGGGAAAAGCTGTTCCGCCAGATCTGCTACGGTCATTCGGTTACGTATCGCCAGCGCGGCGCTTTGAATGAGCTCGCCCCCTTCATGGGCAAGAATCTGGGCACCCAGCAGGCGCTCCGTCGAACGCTCAACAACCAGTTTGATAAAACCATCGGTCTCAAAATTGGCGAGCGCTCTGGGCACGTTCTCCATCGCCAGTACGCGGCTGTCCGTCTCGATGTTTTGAGCTTTGGCTTGTGCCTCCGTTAGTCCAACCGTAGCCACTTGTGGGTCGGTGAATATAACGGCTGGCATAGTCGATAGATCAAGCGCCGCATCGCCGCCAGTCATATTGATCCCCGCTCGGCTGCCCGCAGCGGCGGCGACGTAAACAAGCTGCGGCATGCTGGAACAGTCACCTGCGGCATAGACGCCGGGCGCGGATGTTTCCATACGTTCATTGACAACAATAGAGCCATGCTGGCTGGTTTCGACGCCGAGGGCGCTCAAGTTCAGCTGCGCTGTATTGGCATGGCGGCCAGTACAGATCAACAGTTGATCCCCGCTTATCGCCCCGTTATTGGTTTCCAACGTGAAGTGCTGGCCGTCGTATAAAACGCTGGCCGCCTGTGTATTGTTCTTGACGTCAATTCCCTCATTACGGAAGCATTCGGTGAGTTTTTCACCCAGCAAGGGCTCTTCCCGGTACAGCAGGGTGTGGCGCGCAAGTACAGTCACCTCACTGCCCAGCCTTCGATAGGCCTGGGCAATTTCCAGTGCAACCACCGAGGAGCCAATGATAATCAAGTGCTCTGGCAGTCTGTCAGTGAATAATGCGTCAGTGGACGTCCAGTATGGCGTGTCGGAAAGGCCTTCAATGGGGGGAATAGTTGGCGTAGAGCCGGTCGCAACAAGGATCTTGTCGGCATGAAGCTCGTGGCTTGCGCCATCACGGGTAGTCACGTTCAGCGTGTTCGCATCTTTGAAGCTGGCCCATCCCTCAACTAAGGTCAGTGCGGGGTTAGAGTCGAGAATGCGTTGATACTTGACCGCTCGCAACTCTTCTACACGGGCGCTTTGTTGCTGTGTCAATTGTGCACGGCTCAGTGCAGGCTCATGGTTTTGCAAGCCGTCAAAGGGGTTGCTTCGCTGCTGTTGAGCTAACTGTGCGGCGCGAATCAGTATCTTGGAAGGGACACAGCCAACATTGACGCAGCAGCCTCCGATAACGTCGGCGCCTTCAATCATTGTAACTCGCGCCCCGTGCTCGGCAGCTTTGATGGCGCAGGCGAAGGCCGCGGAACCGCTGCCAATTATGGCAATATGTTTGACGTCATTGTCGCGAGCAGCGTTTTCCGCGCTATCGTCGCCGGCTGGACCGGGCTGTTCCCGAGCGACGTAACCAAGCGCGACAATCGCGTCGATAATGGCGGCCACCGCAATGGTGCCGTTTGTTGCGATCGCTGCGTGGGCATTGTCATAAGACACTTGCGCGTGCTCAACACCTTCGATGTCTTCCAGCGTTTCTTTTATATGGTGCGCACAACGTGGGCAGGTCATGCCTTGTATTGATAGCAAAATCATTCTCGTTCCTTTGCGGTAACTCGGCAGAAATACATGGTATTAAAATATGGTTTCCACGGCTGGCTCCTTTTACTTACTTTCTGACTGTGGAGGGGTAGCCAGCATTGGTGGTGGCCTCGGTCAGTGTTTTAACCGTGGTCATTTCGTCGTCAAAGGTGACAACGGCTATCTTGGGTTTGAAGGTAACTTCCGCTTTACTGACCCCACCGACGTTCTGCAACGCCTTCTCGACCGTAATCGGGCAAGTGGCGCAGTTCATGGTGGGTACTTCCAACGTCACCGTTTGCTCTTTGGCGAAAGCGCTCAGGCTCAGCAACGATAGCGAGGCAGCCAACAGGATTTTCTTCATCGATTTCTCTCCGGTATCAGTAAGTGTCAATGTAAAGGTCTGTATCAAAACCATCAGGTGAACCAAAGAATCCAATAATTACTGGTGACCAATATCAGCGCTGTGAGCGCGGCTATCCAAAAGATAATTTGGCGGCGTTTGCGGACTTGCGGAATGGCACACGCGGTACCGGGCTCGCAATCTTCGATGGGGCGATACACTTTCCAACCTGCATAGGCAAACAGTGCCACGACCGCCAGAATGAATAGGGGACGGTAGGGTTCCAGCAGTGTCAAATTGCCAATCCAGGCGCCGCTGACACCTAGCAACAACAGAACCAGCGGGCCGGCACAACACAGCCCCGCGCCAAGGGCTGCAAGCAGGCCGCCAATAAGGGGTAGACTGGAATCTTCTTTTGGGGACACGTCTTACTCCGGCAGATGTGATCATGGAGTAAGTGTAATTGCCGTACCCGGGTACGGAGTCAAGCGGCCGCCTGAGTAAGTTGCTCAGAGTTGCAGGGAGTCAATGATTGGACAATAGCTGGCGTCATCATTTTCCTGACATTGCGCTAACAGCCGCTTCAAAGCTTTTTCTAAACGCCGCAAATGCGCCATTTTCTCTCTTACGGCGCTGAGTTTGTGTTCCGCCAGGCCCTGCACCTGGCTGCAGGGTTGATCATTCAAACTCAACAGGTTGGCGATTTCATCCAAAGTAAACCCCAACTCTTGAGCCCGTTTGATAAAGCGAATGCGGCTGAAGGTCTCGTCAGAATAGTGACGATAGCCAATCTCAGGTTTAGGGGGCTGGGCGATTAACCCTCTGCGTTCATAGAAGCGGACGGTCTCAACGTTGATGGCCAGCGCTTTGGCCACGTTACTGATGGTTCGGGTCATTTCGGGCCTCTGCTTACATTCAGTTCAACACGGGGCTGAATCGCAGTGATTTTCAGGGATTCAACTTCTCGCCCTCGAAGTTTTCCAGAATGGGGCACCCGTCGGTACTGGCACCACATAAATGGGTCAATAAGCGTAATTCGTTCCTGAGCGTGGTCAGTTCCGACAGGTGAAGCTCTATGTCTTCCAGCTTGTGATGGACGAGTTCTTTCACTTTGGGTTTGGCTTTCTGGGGGTTCTCGCGAAAATTCAGCAGTTGGGCGATGTCCTGCAGGCTGAACCCCATTTTTTGCGCCCGCTTGATAAAGCGCAGCCGCGATAAGTCTTTGTCACTGTAACAGCGCACTCCGCCGGCGCTGCGATGCACCTTTGGCATCAGTTTGATTTTTTCGTAGTAACGCAGGGTATCTGCACTGATCTTCAGCGTAGTTGCCACTTCACCTATTCGCATCATTGTTTAGAACCAGAAATAATATTCATTGAGCAGATAGATACCGACCAATATCAGCGTGATACCACCGAGGAGTTCAAAACCTCGACGCCAATGGCCCAGGGCCTGCATGTTTTCCAGCCAGCCGATGCTGACAGCGCCGATCGCCAGGGGAATCACTCGGCCGAGGGCAAATGCCAACATCAGCAGACCCCCATAGACTACCGAACCAATGGAGGCACTGACACCCAGGCCGACCCACAGCCCCGGCGAGCACACCGGGCAAATACCCACTGTAAATGGCATTCCCAGTAAAAAAGCGCCCCAGAGCGTGGCAGCGCGTTTTCCGCGCAGAGGCAGCCAAGGCAATGGAATCTTTAGCCAACCCGTCCAGAGTAGACCGAGCATGATCAATAGGGGGCCGAGGACAACACCCCACTGGCGGCTCAACAGGTTTTGCGCCCAGGAGCCACCCAGCGCAGCGCCAACGCCCAGCACCACATGAGTCAGGATCAGCCCGGCGGCAAAGGCCAGGCCGTAACTCACAGCCTCGCGAAATGCCCTTGCCCGTGTGACATAGGCCAAAACAACGGGGATAGAGGCAAAAGCCACGGGGGTGAAACTGAACAGGAGGCCGGCCAGCAAAGCCGCCCCTAATCCTGCAACACCCCCCATCTGCATCCACGTTCCGGTATCCATCAGTTCGCTTTACCTTGAGTGGCTGAAGGCTCTTTATCTAGAGAGGTTGAAGGCTCTCCGAAGCGATCCAGGATCGCTTGGCGCAGTTTTGCCTTTGACGGTGGTGCGGCAAAGACCAGCTTGCCATCCAGCGCAATCGCCGGAGTGCTCATCACACCCAGGCTCACAGCGTAATCGATCTCCTCAACCACGTTAATTTCCCGATAGCTCACCCGGTTGTCGTTCAGTTCAGCGATCACCGCTTTCGCCAGCGTTTTGATCTTCTGACACCGACCACAGCCTGAGGCGGTGAGCATTTCTACGAGGACCTTCTGGTAAGCCATACTTGTACCTTCGTTGCACCACATAAGTAATAGCTTACTTGATCAAACACCTGTTGTCGGATTTCAGACGTCGAACCACAAAGTGATGGGTAAGAGAGCATAGGCTGCGAACACGGCTGCCAAAAAGATGGCTGTACTGATGCCTAGCACACGGCGCTGCCATCTGAGCCGCTTGCCTTCGTTAATGCTGCACTCTCCCAATTTAGCCCCGCTTCGTAGGCGCCACCAACTGTAAGCGAGCACCAAAGTGGTGACCCCAAAGGTGATGCCCTTATATTGAGACAGCCAGCCTAACCAGGGAAGTGCCGAAACGGCCGAGGCGACCACGCTACCCATGCCAACGGTCACCAATATGATCGGCAGCGCACAGCAGGTCGTGCCGATAACGGCCAGGCCAAAACCGCTGGCGAGTGACGTGTTGGTCGTCATGTCGTGGTTATTCATAAGGGGGTTCAACCGATTGTGTTTTTACGCCCCGGAGCGTAAAGCCGGCATCGGTAACTAGTTGCTTGAGTGTGGCTTCGTCAATGGCGGTTTCGGTGTCGGCTTCGAATAATACGATACCTTCATTGAGTCGAATTTCGACACTCTCATTTGCTACACCCTGAAGCGCCTTGATTTTCTTTTCGATACCGTAAGCACAGTAGGGGCAGGCCAACCCGTCCACCCGGAGTTGGTAGCTCAACTCGGCTGACCAGACGGGCAGTGCCAGCGCAAACAGTATCGGAATCATGAACAGTCTTTGCATAGTGATAACTCCTAAAGATGCCATTCCAGCTCTACCAGGGCGCGGTAGTCGTCCGCTTCCTGATTGCCAGCAAGGTTGTCATATAGCGGCAGTTGCACGCCGGTCTTGACGGCAAAGTTTCTGAGGGTCCACATCAACCCGGGCGAGAGGAACCATTGATCACCGCCGACCTGTCTGGGCAATCCTTCCGAAAGGGCTGAGAGATGTTCGATATGCTCGTAATTCAACTCCAACATCCAGACCCAGTCGGGTTCCCAGTACTCGGTGGGTTCAAAGCGGATACCTCCTACCAGATCCACCAGCGTTTTGTTCGGTCGCTCGGCGCCATTGGCGGCATCGTTGTTGACACGATGGCGGATCGAGGCCCAGCGATACCATTTGCGCCCTTCGTAACCATAGGCCAGTCCGACCAGGTAATCGTTGCCGTTGCGCTCCGCCTGCCCATGACTTGCATCGCCATCGTTGAGAATCGCCTTGGCCAGCACGGCGGCGGACTCCTGCACACCGGGTAGATCCTTTCGCCAAAAACGGTATTTGGTGGACAGGCTGGTTGGCCCGCGCCCATTACCGCTTTCATCAGTGCTGTGCACGTAGGGCAATTCGATACCGGCGACCCAGTCGCCGGTCAAGCCGTATTTGACCGCCATTTCTGATTCGGTAGCGCGTTCATCCCCGGCTTTTTCCTGGTGGCTGCCTACGTGAACTTCCACGCCGCCTTTGAACAGGGTGTGAGGGCCCAGCCCGAAAACGGGATCGTGGGCGTAGGCCGTGGGTGCCGCCAATAGACCGAGCGCCACATAGCACTTTGTACGCCGTATAAGTTGCCTGTGCCTCATTGGTTTAACTCCCTGTATGTTGATTGGCGTTGATCATGGAGGTTGGAGTCAACTCTAAGTCAAGCATTTTATCGCACATCGACTCACGGTCGGCACAGGGCATCGTTCACTGTGAAAAGTCAGGCCTTCCCCATGGGCGAGCGGGGCAAGAGGTTTCGGGGTTGATCGTCGTGCGGCAAACAAGGTCTGGAGTTACCTTGGCTACTCATTTGGGTCGTCTTGATCCAACCGCCCCGCGTCGCGACTGGACGCTCCCACGAAACGTTTCCATTTACCCACTCTCGGTATAAGCATTGGCACCCGCCGTTGGTAAGCGCGGTAGGCGTCGCCAAATTGCTGCAGCATTTGGCGCTCTTCGCGCCGGGCCAAGCGGTAAAAGGTAAACACGATTACCGGAAACAGACCGACCGAGAACAGTGTTGGCCAGTGCACCACGCCCTCGCCGAACAGCGCAACAAACAGTCCGGTGTACTGGGGATGACGTACGAAGGCATACAGTCCATTCGTGACCAGGTGGCCGTTCTTGCGCGCGCGATACACCTGTCGCCATCCCTGGATAAAAATGCCGATACCCATTATCGCCAGCGTATAGCCGACCAGCATGGCAATCATCATGCCTGTATTGCCCATACCGAGGAGTGTCGACCACAAATTGGCATTGAGGCTATCGCGGTCGAGTTCAAAAAAACGCGCTAGCAGGTAAATCGTGAGGGGAAAGCCATACATCTCTGCGTACAGCGCAATAATGAAGGCCTGCACCAGACCGGCGCCAGCCCACTCGCGCCAGCTCTTGGGTGCGAAATAGCGATAGAACATCCAGGAGACCAGCACGACCATGATCAATGCCACGCCCCACAGGCCAGTAGGTCCCACCAGGTTATTCATGATTGAATTCCTCGCGATCGCTGTTTTGTCATCGCGTTTCGTTATACGGGCTTCATGGCTTTTCCTCGTCCGATTGGTTCACGTCAGTTGAATCATTGCGGTGATGAGTCGTGTCGCGCGGTTTGTCGTTGGGTGGGTTTTTCATCGCCATGCGCATCATCATTGAGCAACATGCGACCATGAACAGAATCAATGCGGCCCACAAAAGTGTGTTGAGATCCATCGTCACGTTCCTCCTTTGCGTTTAATTTGTCCTTCGAGAGTGTTAACTGCCTGTCCTCATGCGCCTGCTTGTGAAGTCAATCGATCACTGGGAAACCGAAACACACGGCAAACAGTGGTATGGGGACGCGCGACCGGATTATCGCCAGCCTCCCGGCCGCGCCCCCGAAATCCATGGGCATCGCAGAGCAACCCAGGCGCTTGCCGAACTCATGACCGGGGCGCGACCTCGACATCAGTGTCATTCCAGGTTCTGCGCCGGATAATCCGCAAATGAGATGTTGCCACCCTTGTTCAGCAGCCATACCGTATAGGCTTGCTGCCGACTGCCTGCTTCCATGCCGGGAGAACCCAGGGGCATGCCCGGAACAGCCAGGCCTTTCGCCTTCGGCCTATCCCGCAGTAGCCGTTTGATGTCGGTCGCCGGCACATGGCCCTCGACCACGTACCCGCCAATCACGGCGGTGTGGCATGAGCGCATATCGGTGGGTACTTCCAAGCGGTCTTTTACCGCATTCATATCCGCTGGCTCCCGAATTTGCACCGCAAACCCATTCTCGCGCAAATGGTCGACCCATTTGGTGCAACAACCGCAGGTGGGGCTTTTATACACCATGGCCGTTGGCCAATCCGAAGCCTCCGTGGTGGGAGGTTCTTTCTGGCCGCAGGCGGCGAGAACGAGTGTGATCAGCGCCACGCTTACTAGTTGCCAAGCAAACTGCCGACGTGATGTGCCTAGTACCATGCTCTGATCCCCACAACGAAAGAAGTATTAGAGGTATTTTCACCCGCGCGCCGGGCGATATCCTTGGTTTCGCCATACAGCTGTTCCCAGCGTACGCCGATGTACGGGGCGAACTCGCGCTTGATCTCGTAGCGCAGACGCAGTCCCATTTCGGTGTTGTTGATGCCCTGGCCCAGGCCGTATTCCGGCACATCGTTGGCACTGGCGCTGAATTCCAGTCGCGGTTGCAGAACCAAACGCTGGGTGAGCAGCAACTCGTACTCGAACTCGCCGCGAAAACTCACGTCGCCGTCTTCGCTGACGAAAAACGCGGTATCGGACTCAAACCAGTAAGGCGCCAGACCCTGGATGCCGAGCACGGCGAAGGCGCGGTCGGCACCGGGGTTGGTATCGTAGCGGATGCCCGCCTGGGCGCCGAAGAAGGGGCTGATCATGCGGTTGTAGAGGGCCTGGAACTCGGTGCTGTCGGGACTGCCGCCGCGGTTCAGCCCTTCACCTTCAGTTTTCCACCAGAATTTGTGGTAGTCGCCACCGTACCAGCCCTGGGCATCCCACAGGTAGGTGCTCGGGCCTTCACCGTCGCCGTATTCCAGCCGGTCT
>PAKT01000011.1 GCA_002710725.1 Spongiibacteraceae bacterium | reverse complement strand
CAAAGGGAGAGGGAGCGCACGGAGCAAGCTATAAGGTCCCCTCTCCCTTTGGGAGAGGAACAGGGTGAGGGAAGCCGCGCCCGCGATCGAAAATTCTGAAAAAACTGAGGTAAATCATGGCCCTAATCAGCATGCGACAGTTGCTGGACCACGCCGCCGAATACGGCTACGGCGTTCCGGCGTTTAACGTCAATAACCTGGAGCAGACCCGCGCCATTATGGAAGCGGCGCGCGAAACTGACAGTCCGGTGATCATGCAGGCCTCGGCCGGTGCCCGTAAGTACGCGGGTGCGCCTTTCCTGCGTCACCTGATTCTGGCGGCGATCGAAGAGTTTCCGGAAATTCCGGTGGTCATGCACCAGGACCACGGCACCAGCCCCGATGTCTGCCAGCGCTCCATCCAGCTGGGCTTCAGCTCGGTGATGATGGATGGCTCACTGCGCGAAGACGGCAAAACCCCCGCCGATTATGACTACAACGTCGACGTCACCCGCCGGGTGGTGGATATGGCCCATGCCTGCGGTGTATCGGTAGAGGGTGAGCTGGGTTGTCTGGGCTCGCTGGAAACCGGTCAGGCCGGTGAAGAAGACGGCGTCGGCGCTGAAGGTACTTTGAGCCACGATCAGCTGCTGACGGACCCCGAAGAAGCGGCCGACTTTGTCGCCAGAACCAACGTCGATGCGCTGGCGATTGCTATTGGCACCAGCCACGGCGCCTACAAGTTCAGCCGTCCGCCCTCGGGCGACATTCTGGCCATAGAGCGCATTAAAGCCATCCACAAGCGCATTCCCGATACCCATCTGGTCATGCACGGCTCGTCCAGCGTGCCGCAGGACTGGCTGGCGATCATCAATGAGTTTGGAGGCGAAATTCCGGAAACCTACGGTGTGCCGGTTGAAGAAATTGTTGAAGGTATCAAGCACGGTGTGCGCAAGGTCAATATCGATACCGATTTGCGGCTGGCCTCTACCGGCGCTGTGCGCAAGTTTCTCGCGGAAAACCGTGCCGAGTTCGATCCGCGTAAATACCTCAAAGAAACCACCAAGGCGATGAAAGATATCTGTATAGCGCGCTACGAGGCCTTCGGTACTGCGGGCAACGCCAGCAAGATCAAGCCGCTGTCACTCGAAGTCATGTTCGAGCGCTATGCTGACGGTGGGCTCGACGCCAAGGTTAACTGATGAGTGATTGGCTTACGCTGGCGGCGGACAGTCGCGACTCGCTGCGTTTGCCGAACCTGTCTGCGTCGGCGGAAAACTCGCCGCTGGCGCAGGCCTATTTCAAGTTTTACGGTATCGACTTTGAAAATCAGTATGAGGGTTTAAGCCACTATTTCGGTGTCTTCCCCTCCGCCGGCTTCGATATTGCCGCGCATGTTTTCATTCCCCGCAACGCAGAAAAAACGGCCTTTCTCTATCACGGCTTTTACGATCACGCCGGCCTGCTCAAGCATGCGATCCAGTACTGCCTGGATCGCCATTTTGCGGTGGTGGTTTATGATCTGCCGGGGCATGGATTGTCCAGCGGCAAGCGTGCCGAGATCGACCGTTTTGATCAGTATCTGCAGGTTTTGCACGACGCCTTTTACGCCGTGGCACAATTTGATTTGCCGAAGAGTAAAATTGCTCTGGCGCAGAGCACGGGTGGTGCCATTCTGATGACCTATTTGCTGCAGGGTGGTAACGCTTTTGACAAAGTGGTTCTGCTCGCACCGCTGGTCAGGCCAAAGGGCTGGCGCTGGGGCAAGCCCCTGCATCAGCTGATCGGTCGAGTGATTCCCAGTCTGCCCCGGCGCTGGGCGGAAAATTCCGGGGATGCGGAGTTCTGTGCCTGGCTGCGCGAGGTGGATGTGCTGCAGTGCAAGGTACTGCCGATGAGCTGGGTAAATGCACTCAAGCTCTGGGAGCCGGCATTTCACCGTCTGCCCAGTTCACTGAAGTCGGTGCTGGTGGTGCAGGGCGATGCGGATGATACGGTGGACTGGCGCTTCAACCTGCCTGTGATTCGCGAGCATTTTCCGAATGCGGTGTTCTGTCACTTGAATAGCGCACGTCATCATCTGGTCAACGAGTCAGAGGCGATTCGCGCGCGAATCTGGTCTAAGGTCGACGGCTATCTGGCGACCGGTTCGGAAAGCTGATGGCTGGACAGTTCGTGCAGCACGTCCAGATTGTCCCGGTGAACGGTTTCCGTCAGGGTGTGGTAGCTGTTTGACAGCAATTCCATCAAGACGGTGGCCCCGGCTTTGCCAGTGACTGCTGCCATGGTGGTGGGCGCGGCTTGAGGCTGTTTTGTGCGTGACGCGGCATTGGCTTGCATGGCTGACACTCCCATTATCTTGAGCGTTCCATGGTAGAGCGCGCCTGCAAAGCAGGGTATGCGTGGATTTACGCCGTTTTATAGGGGCTTTTACCTATCGAGCCTCTAGGTAATTCGGCGATAGCTCAGCCTCACAGAGTCAGGTAGTGGACGCTGAACAGGGATTCGTCGTCGGTCCACACCCCCGCCGAGCGGAAGCCGGCCTGAGCGGCGAGTGCGATAAATTCCTCTGGCGTGTATTTAAAGCTGTTTTCCGTGTGGACGCTGTCACCGGCAGTAAAGGAAAAGCTGTCGCCGTTGATATGCACCACCTGTTCGCGCTGGCTCACCAGATGCATTTCAATGGCGCCCTGGCGTTCATTCCAGAAGGCCCTGTGCTGCCAATGATCCAGCTGAAAGTTAGCGCCTACTTCCCGGTTCAGCCTGCGCAGTAAGTTCAAATTAAATTTTGCGGTCAGGCCGAGGGCATCGTTGTAAGCCGCCTCTATCCGTTGTCGGGATTTTTTCAGGTCGACGCCAATCAGCAGCCCGCCGGGCTGTTGACCCTGTCGGGCCAGCGCCGCAAAACGCCGCATCATGGCAACGGCCTCCTCGGGGGCAAAGTTGCCAATGGTCGAGCCGGGGAAGAAAACCACGGTGCGCTCAAAGACATGGTGCGGTTGGGGCAGGTCTAGTGCACTGCTGTAGTCGGCGCAGACCGGCTGAATGTCCACATCAGGGTAGTCGCGGCTCAGCTGACTGGCGGCGAGCCGCAATTGCTCGCGGGAAATATCAATGGCGGTATAGGCGGCGGGGTTTTGCAGGGCGTCCAGTAACAGGCGAATTTTCAGGCCTTCGCCGCTGCCGTATTCGACCACGCGCGCGCGGGGGCCGATAAGCCGAGCCATATCCGGCAGGAAGCGTTTGAGTATGCCGATCTCTGTACGCGTCGGGTAATACTCCGGCAGCTCGCAGATCTGCTCAAACAGCCGGGCACCTTCGGCGTCGTAAAAATACTTGCAGGGCAAGTGCCGGGGAGTGGCCTTGAGTCCGGCGATGGACTCCTCCAGCAGGGTGCTGTTATCGGGTTGCAGATCAATCAGTTGAGCTGTCACGGGCAAGCCTTAGACCGGCAAATTGCCAGCGCTGGTGAGGGTAGAAGAAGTTGCGGTAAGTCAGTCTTTCGTGTCCCGGCGGGGTAATGCAGGCGCTGCCCCGCAGCACCATCTGCGAGGCCATAAACTTGCCGTTGTATTCGCCGAGGCTGCCGGGCAGTGCCTTGAACCCGGGATAGGCCTGATAGGGTGAAGCGGTCCACTGCCACAGTTGACCGAAAAAGTCGTGTCCGTTGGGGTGGAGGGCGTGTGTGCAGGGTTTGTGTCGGGCCAGCGTTTCCCATTCCGTCTCCCGGGGCAGACGGGCGCCGGCCCACTCGGCATAGGCCGCGGCCTCGAAGTAGTTGATATGGCAGACCGGGCGGTGCGGGTCGAGTGACTGCAGGCCGTGGAGGGTGAACTCCATCCACTGACCGCCCTCTTTTTGCCAATACAGCGGTGCTTTAACCGTCTGTTGCTGGCACCAATCCCAACCTTCCGACAGCCAGAGTGATGCGGTTTCGTAGCCACCGTCTTCGATAAAGGCCAGCCAGTTGCCGTTACTGACCAGCTGGCTGGCGAGGGCAAAGGGCTCGAGCCAGACCTTGTGACGCGGCTGTTCGTTGTCAAAGGCAAAACCCTTGTCTGTGTGTCCAATGTCAATCAGCCCGCCCGGATGTTCCTGCCAGCCGGGTGTGATGGGTTCGGCCGGCGGCGGAGCCTGCTCGCTGTAGCGCGGCAGTAAGGGGTTGCAGGAAAAGACATGTTTGATATCCATAAGCAGCAGTTCCTGATGCTGCTGCTCGTGGTTCAGGCCGAGGGTGATCAGCCCGGCAATCTCGTCTGTCAGCGCCTCGGGGTCGCTCAGCCATTCCAGCAATTGTTGATCTATGGCGTGGCGATACTGGCGAATGTCCTGCAGCGTGGGGCGCGACAGCAGGCCGCGCTCGGGGCGGGCGTGGCGCTCGCCCTTGGAGATATAATAACTGTTGAACAGGTAGGCGTATTGCGGGTGAAACGGCTGGTAGCCTTTACGGCTTTCTGCGAGGATAAACTGCTCAAAAAACCAGGTGGTGTGGGCCAGATGCCACTTGCTCGGGCTGACATCGGGCATGGACTGAATGCAGGCATCCTCGGCGGTCAGTGTTTCGCAGAGTTGTTCACTGAACTGTCTTACCCGCGTGTAAGACTGCAGCAGGGTTGGCTGTATACTGCTTGCGGCTTGAGCCTTGGGCATAAACGGGCCTTATTTTGTCAGAGGTTATTGTGAGCAAGCGCCCGCGCTTTAGTACGGGCTTCGCTGCATTCGCCGATCACTGCACCATCAATAATGACCATGTGAGAAAGGTTAACCTGCCGTTATGATGAAAATATATCAAGTGGATGCTTTCGTGAGCGACCAGTATCGCGGCAATACTGCCGGAGTTTGTCTGCTGAAGTCGCCCCTGCAGGAGGGCCAGATGCAGGCGATTGCCGCGGAAATGGGCTTTGCCGAAACCGCCTATCTTGTGCCTGAAGAGGGCGACAAGCGCTGGAATATCCGCTGGTTTACGCCCACCGTCGAAGTGGATTTGTGCGGCCACGCCACCCTGACCGCAGGTTGGGTGCTGGCGGAAATTGCCGGGGAGGAGGGCGCACTGACCTTTTCCAGTCGCAGCGGTGATCTGACAGTGACCGTGGACGGCGACTATCTGACGCTGGATTTCCCTGCGCAAAGCGTGGAGTCAGCCGAACTTCCCGATGAGATTCTGAAAGCGCTGGACCTTGAGGGCGAGGTCAAGGGCTACCGCGCCCAGGTCAAGGCGGGCAACTGGATTGCGGAGGTGGCCACAGAAGGCGAAGTACTGGCGATCGAGCCTGACATGGATTTGCTGCGCAAGGTGGTGGAAGGCGGTCTGATTGTGACCGCGCCCGGCGAACACTGCGACTTTGTGTCCCGGTTCTTTGCGCCCAATTACGGCGTTGATGAAGATGACGTTACCGGCAGCGCCCATTGTTCTCTGGCGCCCTTCTGGGCCGAAAAACTGGGTAAAAAGGAGCTGCTGGCCCACCAGTTATCCGAGCGCGGCGGCGAAATTCACTGCACCGTGCAGGGTGAGCGGGTGCTCTTAAAGGGGCAGGCCAAGTTGCGTACTGTCAGGCAGCTGAGCGGGTCGTTCTTTACCAACGAGTTTGTGGATGAGGGGGGTCGGACGTCGGACGTCTGACGTCAGACGTCCCCGATGCACCAATCAAAGCCGCGTCAGTCGTTGTCTCACGCCAATCTCCCTTGTCGACCTTACCGACAAGAGTCATTTATTGTACAATGCGCGCCTTTTCCAGCCCGCTGCCCGGCAGCACATGAATCACTTCTGTGGGAGACCGTGAATGTTTTCTAAAGACATGGCCATTGCCGGTTATGACGACGATATTTGGAATGCCATCCAGGAAGAGGAAACTCGCCAGGAAGAGCACATTGAGCTGATTGCTTCTGAAAACTACACCAGCCCGCGTGTGATTCAGGCGCAGGGTACGGTGCTGACCAACAAGTACGCGGAAGGCTATCCCAGAAAACGCTACTACGGCGGCTGCGAATTCGTCGACAAGGCGGAAGAGCTTGCCATCGAGCGAGCCAAGGCCCTGTTTGGCGCCGACTACGCCAACGTTCAGCCCCACTCCGGCTCGCAGGCCAATTCAGCGGTCTATCAGGCCCTGCTGCTGCCCGGTGAGACCGTTCTGGGCATGAGCCTGGATGCGGGCGGTCACCTGACTCATGGTGCCAAACCCAATTTCTCCGGCAAGATCTACAATGCTGTGCAATACGGCCTGAACCCGGAAACCGGCCTGATTGATTACGATCAGGTAGAAGCGCTGGCGCTGGAACACAAGCCGAAGATGATTGTCGCCGGTTTTTCGGCCTACAGCGGCATTGTGGACTGGGCTCGCTTCCGGGAGATTGCTGACAAGGTTGACGCCTACCTGATGGTGGATATGGCCCACGTGGCGGGTCTGGTTGCAGCGGGTGTTTACCCCAACCCGATTCCCTTCGCCGATGTGGTGACCACCACCACCCACAAAACACTGCGCGGCCCGCGTGGCGGCCTGATTCTGGCCAAGGCCAACGAGGCTCTGGAGAAGAAATTCAACTCCGCCGTATTCCCCGGTGGTCAGGGCGGCCCACTGATGCACGTTATCGCAGCCAAGGCGGTGAGCTTTAAAGAGGCGATGGAGCCCGAGTTCAAAACCTACCAGGCGCAGGTGGTGAAAAACGCCAAGGCGATGGCGGCTACCTTTATCGAGCGCGGTATCAATATCGTTTCCGGCGGTACCGAAAACCATCTGATGCTGGTCGATTTGATCGGCAAGCCCTACACCGGCAAAGACGCTGACGCGGCGCTGGGTGATGCCAATATCACCGTAAACAAAAATGCAGTGCCGAATGATCCGCGTTCACCCTTTATCACCAGCGGTTTGCGCGTTGGCACGCCGGCAGTTACCACGCGCGGCTTTAAAGAAGCCGAGTGTAAAGAGCTGGCGGGCTGGATGTGCGATGTGCTGGAAAGCCTCGAAAACGGCAATTCCGAGCAGGTGATTGCAGAGGTGAAGGCCAAGGTGTTGGAGATTTGTAAGAAGTTTCCGGTGTATGCATGATGGTTGCGGGGCGGTTTAGGGGCTTGCCTGGTCGGACGTCGGACGTCGGACGTCTGACGCTAAAGCGGGCGCCGCTTCGCGGCGCAATGCTGCGAGTGCGGCAAAGCCGTATGGCCCTTGCGTCCGACATCCGACGTCCGACGTCCGACCCGAGTTAACGAGGCTCCACCCATGCGCTGCCCCTTCTGCACATTTGAAGACACCAAAGTCATCGACTCACGTCTGGTCGCCGAGGGCGGGCAGGTGCGCCGTCGCCGCGAGTGTCTATCCTGTGCCGAGCGCTTTACTACCTATGAGAGTGCCGAGCTTTTGATGCCGAAAGTCATCAAAAGCAATGATCGCCGCGAACCCTTCGATGAAGAAAAACTGCGCGCCGGCATTTTGCGGGCACTGGAAAAGCGCGCGGTCAGCGTTGAAAAGATTGAAGCGACCATTACCGATATCAAGCGGGTGCTGCAATCCAAGGGCGAACGTGAAATCCCCTCCCTGCTGGTGGGTGAGCTGGTAATGGATCACCTGCAGAAAATTGATCACGTGGCCTACGTGCGCTTTGCCTCTGTTTACCGCAGTTTTCAGGATCTCGATGAATTTCGCGCAGAGATTGATCGCCTGTCTGCGAACCCTATTTCGAACAAACCGGAGACGGGTGGCCAGTAATGGATGCGGCCCTCGATGCGCGCTGGATGGCGCGCGCCATTCAGTTAGCCGGGCGGGGCCATTACAGCACCAGCCCTAACCCCAACGTGGGCTGTGTGCTGGTGCGCGACAATGAACTGCTGGCCGAGGGTTGGCATCAGCGTGCCGGAGAAGGCCACGCGGAAGTCAACGCATTGGCCCGGTGCGAACAAACCCAAGGCGCAACCGCCTACGTCAGTCTGGAGCCCTGTTCCCACCACGGTAAAACGCCACCTTGTGCAGAGGCTCTGATTAAAGCGGGCATCAAGCGCGTGGTTGTGGCGATGGAAGACCCGAACCCTGAGGTCTCAGGGCGTGGCGTGCAATTACTGCGTGATGCCGGTATTCACGTCGAGGTGGGCCTTCAGCAGAGTCAGGCCGAAGCGCTGAACCCCGGCTTTATCAAGCGCATGAAAACCGGCTTGCCGCGCGTGCGGGTCAAGCTGGCGATGAGTCTGGACGGTCGGACTGCAATGGCCTCTGGTGAAAGCCAGTGGATCACCGGTGCGGCGGCGCGGCGCGATGTCCAGCGCCTGCGTGCGGGGAGCTGCGCCATCGTCAGTGGAGTGGAAACGCTGATTCACGACGATGCTGCGTTAACTGTTCGGCCGGAACAGGGCGAGTTGCCCGCTGAGCAATGCCGTCAGCCACTGCGAGTGATTCTCGACTCTCGTCTGCGCACGCCGCTTGACGGCAAACTTTTTCAAGACGGCGGCCGGGTGCTGGTGATTGGCGCGGTGGATGCGCCTGAGTCCCGCAATCGGCTGGAAGCCGCTGGCGCGGAGGTCATGATACTGGCGGGAGCCGACGGCCGGGTTGAGCTTGCAGCGGTATTGAAAGAATTGGGCCGCCGGCAGTGCAACGAAGTGCTGGTGGAAAGTGGTGCCACCCTGGCGGGCGCTTTTTTACAGGCAGAACTGCTCGATGCCCTGACGGTGTATATGGCGCCTACGCTGCTTGGCAGCAAGGCCCGGCCATTATTTGCGTTGCCACTGGATGATATGAACAGCCAGCGCCGCGTGCATATTGATGGTATTCGCGCGATTGGCACTGACTGGCGCCTCGATGCGACCCTGCATACGGTGGCTCACTGATGTTTACCGGCATTATTGAAGCCGTCGGCAGGATTGCCGCGATCGCCGACGCAGGCGGCGACAAACGGCTGACCATCGACGCTGGCGATCTGGAGATGGGGGCGGTAAAACTCGGCGACAGCATTGCCACCAATGGCGTATGTCTGACCGTGACCAGCCTCACTGGCTCCGGCTTTACGGCCGACGTATCGCGGGAAACCCTGTCGCTGGCGACGCTGGGCGCCTTGAAAACCGGTGCGCCGGTTAACCTGGAGCGGGCAATGCGCGCCGACAGTCGGTTTGACGGTCATATTGTCAGCGGCCATATTGACGGTACTGGCGAAGTCGTGGCGCGCCACGAGGATGCCCGCTCCATCAGGCTGTCGGTGGCAGTGCCCGAACCCTTGCGCAAATATACCGCGCACAAGGGCTCGATCTGTATTGATGGCGTGAGCCTGACCATCAACGCTCTGAGCGAAGATGGCGTAGAATTGAACATTGTGCCGCACACGGCGGCCGAAACGATTATTACCCACTACCAGCCGGGGACGAGGGTCAACCTGGAAGTGGATGTGATTGCCCGCTACCTGGAGCGTTTACTTCAGTGTGAAAAGTCGCAGAGCGGTTCGCGACTCAGCGAGGCCTTTCTGGCAGAACACGGTTTTACCGGGCGCAAACGCTAGCGCTCTGACATTGGGAAGGATTATGAAGCTCAACACGGTAGAAGAACTGATTCAGGATATACGCCTCGGCAAGATGGTGATCCTGATGGACGACGAAGATCGTGAAAACGAAGGCGATATCGTTATGGCTGCCGAGTGCGTGCGGCCACAGGACATCAACTTTATGGCCATGCACGCTCGCGGCCTGATCTGCATGCCGATGACCCGCAGTCGCTGTGAAAGCCTGGGTTTGCCACTGATGGTGGATCGCAATGCCTCCGGCTTTGGTACCAAATTCACCCTGTCGATAGAAGCAAAAGAAGGGGTTACGACTGGTATTTCTGCGGCAGATCGCGCCCACACGGTGCGCGTGGCGGCGGCGAAAAATGCCACCGCTGAAGATATTGTTCAGCCCGGTCATATCTTTCCGTTGATGGCGGAAAGCGGTGGTGTGCTGACGCGCGCAGGTCATACCGAAGCGGCCTGTGATCTGGCGCGTCTGGCGGGTTTCGGTGCTTCCGGCGTGATCTGCGAGATCATGAACGACGACGGCACCATGGCGCGCCGGCCGGATCTGGAAGCCTTTGCCGAGAAACACGATATCAAGATCGGAACCATTGCCGATCTGATCCACTACCGGGTAGTTAACGAGCAGACTATTCACAAGCTGGCGGTGGAAACCATCAACACCGATTTCGGCGAGTTCCAGCTGCACAGCTACCGGGATGATGTGAATAACGACGTTCACTTCGCCGTTACCAAAGGAGCGATAGACCACGAAACACCGGTGCTGGTGCGGGTGCATCTGGGCTCGTCGATTCGCGACCTGTTGCATATCCAGCTGCCGGGTGAGAACAGTGGCTGGAATATGAACCGCTGCCTCAAAAAGATTTCAGAAGACGGTGGCGTGGTGGTGTTGCTGGCCAATGCAGAGTCCTCCGCTGACCTGATCAGCAGTCTTGATATCGCCCGCGGCAACAGGCCTGCGCCGATGGGTGACAGCGCCCAGCACCAGAATACCTATATGAACGTCGGCCTCGGCTCTCAGATCCTGCGCGATCTCGGGGTTGGCAAAATCCGCCTGATGGGCGCGCCGATCAAGTATAATGCGATCTCCGGTTTTGACCTGGATATCGCCGAATTTGTCAGCGCCGATGGGGATGTCACCCCGGCTGAGCACTAATCCTTTTTACGTTTTGGGAAACAGACTATGAGCACGAACAAACCCATTGAAGGCACTTTTGCCAACTGCGAGGGCAAATACGCGATTGTGGTTGGTCGCTGGAACGCCTTTGTGGTGGAAAGCCTGCTGGACGGCGCCAAAGACTGTCTGATCCGTCATGGCATAGCCGAAGGTGATATTACCGTGGTGCGTGCGCCGGGCGCTTTTGAAATTCCGCTGGTTTGCCAGAAGGTGGCCGAGACCAAAAAATACGATGCGATTATCGCCCTCGGCGCGGTGATTCGCGGCGGCACCCCTCACTTTGAGTATGTGGCGGGCGAGTGCACCAAAGGTCTGGCACAGGTGTCCATGCAGTCGGGTTTGCCGGTTGCCTTTGGCGTACTGACCGTCGACACCATCGAACAGGCCATTGAGCGCGCCGGCACCAAGGCGGGCAACAAAGGTGAAGAAGCGGCCCTGTCAGCGCTGGAAATGGTCAGCCTGCTCAAGAACATAGGCTGATATCAGTGTCGCAAGCTCCCGAGAACAATTTACCGGCGCTGCGTCGCAAGGCGCGGCATTATGCCCTGCAGGCCCTCTACCAGTGGGAGATGGCCAGGCAACCCCTGCACGAAATACAGGCCCAGTTTCTGGCCGACTACGACATGAAACATGTAGATACCGAGTATTTCGGTGAGATGCTGCACGACATTCCCGCGAACCTGAACGATCTGCAGGATGAATTCGAGCCCCTGCTGGATCGCAAGTTGAGTGACCTCGACCCCATTGAGCTGAGCCTCCTGCGCATGGGCGTGTGGGAGCTCAAAAACCGTATCGATGTGCCCTACAAAGTCGTCATCAACGAGTGTGTGAATCTGGCCAAGCGTTTTGGCGCTACCGATGGTCACCGCTATATCAACTCCATTCTGGATAAAGTGGCGGCCAATACCCGCAAAATCGAAATGGCAGCTGCCCGCAAATAAATGGCACTCTCCGAATTTGACTTGATTCGGCTTTATTTCTCTTCCTTTCAGCAGGGCTCTGCAGTTGTGACCGGCATCGGTGACGACTGCGCCGAGCTTTCACTTTCTCCCGGTCACACCCTGTGTACCTCCATCGACACCATGGTGGAGGGCGTCCACTTTCCAAAAGCTCCTGACGTAACCGGCTTGGGCTGGCGCGTGCTGGCAGCTGCGGTCAGTGATCTCGTTGCCTGTGGTGCCCGTCCTGTGGGTTTCTGTTTGGCGCTTACCCTGCCACATGCGGATGAAACCTGGCTCGCCGCCTTTTCGAAAGGTCTGGCGGAGGCTTCGCGCTTTTTTGCGATACCTTTGGTCGGTGGCGATACCACGCGTGGGCCTTTGTGTTTGTCGGTACAGGTGTTTGGTGAGGTGCCGGCAGGCAAAGCCCTGCTGCGCAGCGGTGCCAAGCCTGGCGATGATGTCTGGGTAACAGGCACGTTGGGCGATGCCCGAGCGGCGCTCGACTGTCTGGAGAACACAGCATTCAGTGAGGCAGAGCAGGTATTTATGGCGCAGTATTATCGCGCTGAGCCCCCGCTGAGGTTTTCCGTCAGTCTGCGCGATATTGCCAGTGCAGCCATCGATCTGTCCGATGGTCTGGCCGCCGATCTCGCTCATATACTTCAGGCCAGTGGTGCAAGTGCCGAGTTGGATGTGGGCGCTCTGCCGCTCTCTGCGGCGCTGCAAGACAGTTATTCGCGAGATGTTGCCGAAGCGTATGCCCTGACCGGCGGTGATGATTATCAGCTGTGTTTTACCGCCAGTTCAGCGCAGCGCGAAGCCATCTTCGCGCTGGCGGCTGAACACAACATTCGGTGCTCGCGCTTGGGTTCTGTCGCGTCTGGAGCCGGGCTAAATCTGGTTCGCGATGGTGCGCCGATTGATCTGACACACTATAACAACATGGGATATTTGCACTTCCAATGAACTTGCAAGCACTTTGCCGTAACCCGATTCACCTCGCCAGTTTTGGTTTTGGCTCTGGCCTGTCGTCCAAGGCGCCGGGTACTTTCGGTACCCTGATGGCGGTCCCCCTTTGGCTGGGTTTGTCCCAGCTGGAGTTGCCCTTCTATGTTGCCGTGTTGGCGGTTACCTTTCTTTTTGGTGTGTTTTGTTGCGGTTATACCGCCAAAGCCATGGGTGTCCACGATCACGGCAGTATTGTCTGGGACGAGTTTGTCGGCTTCTGGATCACCATGATTGCCGTGCCTGCCGAACCCCTCTGGGTGATTGCCGGGTTTGCTCTCTTTCGCTTGTTCGATATCGCCAAGCCCTGGCCGATCAAATGGCTGGATAAAAAGGTTCACGGCGGTTTTGGTATCATGATTGACGATGTGCTGGCGGGTGTTTTTGCGGCGGTAATCTTGCAGCTTGCCTTGTTCTATATCGCTTAGCGCATCTCTCAGCGCATCTCTCAGCGTAAGCTACCGAAATGATTGATGCCGTCATTACCAGTGCGGAGGTCGAATGTCGCAGCCAGCCGAATGTGCCCCCGGAATAGGCCAGCGAGATCGGGTTATTCTGTTCGATGGTGTTTGCAAACTCTGCTCAGCCTGGGCGCGTTTTCTGATTCGATTCGATAAAAACTGGCGCTTCCGCCTCGCGACCGTGCAGTCGCCGGAGGGACAGGCCATTCTCAAATGGTACGGTTTGCCGCTCGATCAGTATGAAACCCTGCTGCTGATTGAGGGGCCGGAGCTGTACACCGAGTCCCCTGCTCTGATCCGGGTGTTGTGGCAGTTGCCATTGCCCTGGCCCCTTCTCGCGATCGGCTGGCTGGTGCCGCGACCATTGCGAAACTGGTTGTATCGGCGCATTGCCGTGAATCGTTATCGTATTTTCGGGAAATACGAGCGGTGTATTCTCCCTGAGGAAAACCATCGGCAGCGATTTCTGGGAAATGACTAGCGCTTTCAGTTACTTGGCCTGGAGCGTTTTCAATCAATGGGGTCAGTGCAATCAATGGGGTCAGTGTCATTGGTTTCGATGCTGCAACCGGTCTTCCTCCAGTGCAATCAATGGGGTCAGTGTCATTGGTTTCGATGCTGCAACCGGTCTTCCTCCAGTAGCTGCCGCTTGTGCACCACGGTGATGATGTAAACATTGTTGTTGCGCGAGTGGTAAATGATCCGCCAGGCACTGACACTGACTTCGTGCAGATCGTCGGTTCTGGCTTCCGGCACGCCCTTGTGCGTGCCGGGGAAATCCTCCAATTCGGCGGCCTTGTCTAGAATCTTCTGTGTGACGCGCTTGGCGTTGATCGGCGCGTCTTTGTGGATGTGGTCGTGAATGGCTTTGAGGTCGGCACGGGCGCGGGGCGTCCAGATCACCATTGCTCGATCTCGCGGGCCAGCTCCTCCTGGGAAATGCCCCTGCCTTCCTCGACATCCTTCATGCCCTGATTGATTTTGCTGAGCACGTAGAGGCGGTAGACGATCTCGTCGAAGTCCACGCTGTCGGGCAGTTGCTGGATGGCCTCCAGAGCGTCTTGTTTGGGGCTTTGCAGTTGCATGCTCGGTTCCTCGGGTCTGGATAAGAGGTTAGACAGATGGCCCGGCCGACAGTTTAACATGGACGCCAACCGGGCTGGCTAGCTGGCGGTTGTCTCAATCCTGCTTCTTAAGCTGGTCGTTCGCGATAAAGGCATTGATCACCTGAATCTGCGATGCGATATCCAGGCCGATTCGCCTATCCAGGGTCTTTTGCTGAAGGGAGGGACGAAGGTCTTTAATCGACCTTGAGCCGAGCTTGGTTTTAGCGAACCCGGCGTCGATCAGAATGGCATATTTCACGAAACTTCGCTTCCTTGCGAAAATGCCAGAGCCACACGTGGAGGGCTAACCCCGCTTAAATGCACGTGTGGATGGCGTTTTCCGGCTGGTTTTGGCCTTTGGTGACCAATCCATCAAGAAACGGTAGCGCACATTATTCTGCGGGACAACTGTGCCATCAGACGCTAATGGCCAGTCATGTTGACTTGCTTGTTGCTCCCTCACCCTCTTCGGCGCTACACTGCCCGCTCTTGTCGGGGTGCCGGTTCCAGATGGAACGGGCTGAGAATCACCCGCTGAACCTGACCTGGATAATGCCGGCGTAGGGAACAAGAATTCTTCCGCCACTGCGGCTGCCCTCTGTTCCCCGCCCTCCATCCAGGCTTAAATGCCAGCGCGAGGGTACTATGTCTACGTCTACCGAATACCAGTTTCTGAGCGAGACCGCTCAAGTCGATCACGATTCCGTTCAACCATTTCCGGCTTCCACAAAAATTTATGTTGAAGGGCAAAGCCCGGGCGTGCGTGTGCCGATGCGCGAGATCAAGCTCACGCCGACCCCGGTAGCCGGCAAGGACGGTGAAACCCGGTTGGAGCCTAATGCGCCGGTGCGGGTTTACGATACCTCCGGCCCCTACACCGACCCGAGTGTTGAGATCGATATCCGCAAAGGCCTGGCGCCGCTGCGTGAAAGCTGGACTGAGCAGCGCGGTGACACCGAGGTGCTCAGTGGCGATACTTCTGAATACAGCAAAAAACGCGCCGCCGATCTGACTCTGGAAAAACTGCGCTTTGATCTCAAGCGCAAACCGCGCCGTGCAGTACCCGGCAAGAATGTCTCCCAGATGCATTATGCGCGACAGGGCATTATTACTCCTGAAATGGAATATATCGCCATCCGCGAAAATATGGCGCTGGCCGAAGCCAGAGCGCAGGGCGTGCTTGAACAGCAGCATCCCGGAAACTCTTTTGGCGCCGCCATTCCCGACGAGATTACCCCTGAGTTCGTACGCGACGAAGTGGCCCGTGGCCGCGCCATCATCCCTGCCAATATCAATCACCCGGAGCTGGAGCCGATGATTATCGGCCGCAACTTCCTGGTGAAAATCAACGGCAATATCGGCAACTCGGCGCTGGGCTCCTCCATTGAAGAAGAAGTTGCCAAGCTGACCTGGGGCATTCGCTGGGGCGCCGATACCATGATGGATCTGTCGACCGGCAAAAACATTCACGAAACCCGCGAGTGGATCATCCGCAACTCGCCGGTGCCGGTGGGCACGGTGCCGATCTATCAGGCGCTGGAAAAAGTTGACGGCGTAGCCGAAGACCTGACCTGGGAAATCTTTCGCGATACGCTGATTGAACAGGCCGAACAGGGCGTCGACTATTTCACCATTCACGCCGGTGTATTGCTGCGCTACGTGCCGATGACGGCAAAACGGGTGACTGGCATTGTCTCTCGTGGTGGTTCGATCATGGCGAAGTGGTGTCTGGCCCACCACAAGGAAAACTTCCTCTACACCCATTTCGAAGATATCTGCGAGATCATGAAGGCCTACGATGTGTCCTTCTCGCTGGGCGACGGCCTGCGTCCGGGTTCCATTGCCGATGCCAACGATGAGGCTCAATTCGGTGAGCTGGAAACCTTGGGCGAGCTGACCAAGATTGCCTGGAAACACGATGTGCAGGTGATGATTGAAGGCCCCGGTCACGTGCCCATGCACATGATCGAAGCCAATATGAAAAAACAGCTGGAGCATTGCGACGAGGCGCCGTTTTACACCCTTGGGCCGCTGACCACGGATATCGCACCGGGCTATGACCATATCACTTCCGGTATCGGCGCGGCCCAGATCGGCTGGTATGGCTGTGCCATGCTCTGCTACGTAACGCCGAAAGAGCACTTGGGCCTGCCCAACAAAGACGATGTGAAAGAAGGCATCATCACCTACAAGATTGCCGCCCACGCGGCGGATCTGGCCAAGGGCCACCCCGGCGCCCAGATGCGGGACGACGCGTTGAGTAAAGCCCGCTTTGAATTCCGCTGGGAAGACCAGTTCAACCTCGGTCTTGATCCGGATACGGCTCGCGCATACCACGACGAAACCCTGCCAAAAGAGTCGGCTAAAGTGGCGCATTTCTGCTCCATGTGTGGGCCCAAATTCTGCTCCATGAAAATCACTCAGGAAGTGCGCGACTACGCCGCGCAACAGGAGCTGGAAGCGGAGATGGCGAAAAAATCCGAGGAGTTTAAAACTCAGGGCAGTGAGATTTATCAGAAGGTCTGACTTGGCTATGGTGGGGTCGGAAAGGGGGCTTGATGCTGGACGGGAGACGGGCGACGCTCCAACCGGCTGCTTCGCAGACGTAGCATTGTGCGGCGCAGCCGCACTCGCTTTTGCGTCTTCCGTCTCCCGTCCAGCGTCTCCCGGTAGCCGGCTATGAAAATCGGAATCGCGGGTGCCGGCTTGATCGGCCGTCTCATGGCCTGGCAACTGCAGCGTGCTGGCCATAAGGTCACGCTGTTTGACGCTGGTGACGAGCTGGGCACAAACAGTGCCGCTTACGTGGCGGCGGCCATGCTGGCGCCCTACAGCGAAGCGGTAACCAGCGGCGCCGAGATGTTTGCGCTGGGCAAGCCCGCGCTGGGCCAGTGGCGTGAGTTGCTGCAGCAGTTGGCACAAAGCAGTTCTCACGTGGTGGCGCTGAACGACAGTGGATCGGTCGTGGTCGCCCACGATCTGGATCGCGCCAGCCTGCAGCATTTTGCCCAGAAGTTGAAAGCGGTCGCGGGCAATGATCCGGAGGTCAAGCAGCTCGATCGAGCGGGTATTTCCGGCCTGGAGCCAGAGTTGCCGGCAAGCTTTCGGCAGGGACTTTGGTTGGTGGGCGAAGGTTGCCTCGACAACCGGGCCCTGCTCGTCGCATTGCAACACGCGCTTGTTACCGGTGGCGCCGAGTGGCGCGCCAATGTTGCGGTGCAGTCGGTGAGTGCTGGTACCTTGAACACAGCAGCCGGCGCTGAAAAGTTTGACTGGGCCATCGACTGCCGTGGTTTCGGCGCAAAAACCGACTGGCCGGATGTGCGTGGAGTGCGTGGTGAAATATTGTGGGTGCGGGCGCCGGAAGTGCGGCTGAGCCGACCTGTCAGGTTGATGCATCCGCGCTACCATCTCTATATCACGCCGAAGCCCGGCGATATTTACGTGGTGGGCGCAACCGAGATAGAGAGTGAATCGCAGGCGCCGGTAACGGTGCGCTCGCAACTGGAGTTGTTGTCGGCTCTTTACAGCGTGCATTCGGGCTTTGCCGAGGCACAGATTGTTCACAGCTTCGCCCGCTGTCGCCCGGCGCTGCCGGACAATCTGCCGCAGGTGCAGGTCAGTGATGGTTTGCTGCGGCTGAATGGCCTGTATCGCCACGGCTATTTGCTGGCGCCGACCGTGTTGGCCTCGGCCATAAAGGCATTGGCCGGGGATTACAGTGGAGCCTTTGTTCAAGAGCAGGAAAGTGTCAGCCGAAAGACCTGAAATGATAGAAGTCAGTGTGAACAGCGAAAGCCGACAGATCGACAGCGGCAAAAGCCTTGCTGAACTGCTCGGCGAATGGGGCTTTGATGGCCAGCGCGTGGCGGTGGCCGTGAATGAAGATTTTGTACCGCGTTCCACCTACGCAAGTGTATCCCTGCAGGCGGGCGATCGGGTTGATGTAGTCGCACCTGTGCAGGGGGGGTAGTGCTTGAGTCAGACGTCGGACGTCGTAAGTCTGACGCAAAAGCAGCATGGTTTTTTTGGCGTCCGACGTCAGACATCAGACGTCCGACGCCCCACTAAACAAGGCAGAGCCACATGACTTTAAACCCAGACACCTGGACCCTCTACGGAGCAAGCTTCTCCAATCGCCTGCTGATTGGCAGCGCACTCTATCCTTCACCGCAGGTGATGAGTGATGCGATTGAGGCCAGTGGTGCCGAGATCATCACCGTTTCGCTGCGCCGGCAGTCGCCGGAAGAGGCGGGTGGGCAGTCGCTGTGGACGCATATCCAAAAGCTTGAAAAAACCTTACTCCCCAACACAGCGGGCTGCCATTCAGTCAAGGAAGCGGTCACCCTGGCGCAGATGAGTCGGGAGATGTTTGAAACCGATTGGATCAAGCTGGAAGTGGTTGGGGATGACTACAATCTGCAGCCGGATCCTATCGCCACCGTCGAGGCCGCCGAACAGCTGACCACACTGGGTTTTAAAGTGTTTCCCTACTGCACCGATGATCTGGTGATCTGCCAACGGCTGCGCGATGTCGGCTGTGAAGTATTGATGCCCTGGGGCTCGCCCATCGGCACCGGCCGGG
This sequence comes from Spongiibacteraceae bacterium, assembly GCA_002710725.1. Taxonomy (GTDB): domain Bacteria; phylum Pseudomonadota; class Gammaproteobacteria; order Pseudomonadales; family Spongiibacteraceae; genus Litorivivens. The sequence goes on along the minus strand of PAKT01000011.1, from coordinate 26,692 downwards.
GTTTGATGAACCCCTATAACCTGCAGACCATTCGCGAGCGACTGCCGGATATGCCCTTGATAGTCGATGCCGGTATCGGCAAACCGTCTCATGCAGTCATGGCATTGGAATTGGGGTACGATGGTATTCTGCTCAACACGGCGGTGGCTCAGGCCAACGATCCGGTGTTGATGGCACAGGCCTTCCGTGACGCGATTCGCGCCGGTCGCCAGGGTTATCTGGCCGGGGCCATGCCTGAACGGCAGACCGCCAGTCCGAGCACGCCGACTCTGGGGATGCCGTTCTGGCATCAACAATAGGGCTCTCGCCCGCCACGAAATAAGGGCACTGGATGAGTGAGAAAAAGAACCGCCGGGGTTTTGGCAATGTCGCCTTTCCCTCCGCCGCTGAAGATGCGCACCGCGCACGCGAAGTAGAAGAAACACCTCAAACCCGCTCCTCCGCCTATCGATTGGCCTTTACCGACGAAGATTTTCTGCTGCGCAACGAGCTGCGCCCGATTCGCCTGCAGCTGGAATTGCTTAAGCCGGAAATGACCATGCAGGAGCGGGAAATCGACGCCACCATCGTCATGTTTGGCAGCGCGCGTCTGCCTGACCCTGATAAGGCCGCTCAGCAGGTAGCGCAGGCAAGAAAGCTGTTAGCGGAAAATCCCGATGATGCAGGCATGCAGCGTCATCTGGACATCGTCGAAAATCGCGCCGGCCTGAGCAGTTATTACGACGAGGCCCGGCGTCTGGCGAGTATCATCGGCGAGCATTACTCGGGTACCCCAGGCAAGCCACGGGTACATGTAATGACCGGCGGCGGCCCCGGTATTATGGAAGCGGCCAACCGCGGTGCTGACGATGTGGGTGCCGAGAGTATCGCGCTCAATATTGTATTGCCCCACGAGCAGCACCCTAACGCCTGGATTACGCCGGAGCTCAGCTTCCGATTTCATTATTTTGCCCTGCGCAAAATGCATTTTCTGATGCGCGCCAAGGCGCTGGTGGTTTTTCCCGGCGGCTATGGCACCCTTGACGAGTTTTTTGAAACCCTGACCCTGCTGCAAACCCAGAAGGTGAAAAGCCTGCCGATCCTGGTGTTCGGCCGCGAGTTCTGGGAGAAGGTGCTGAATTTTGATGCGCTGGTGGATTACGGCATGATCAGCGAAGAGGATATTCATCTGTTTACCTATGTCGACAGCGCGGAGCAGGCCTGGGCCATTATCCGGCAGCACTGCGAGAATTGAATTTTTCAGCCCCACGCGCTTGTGGGCAATCAGTAAGGACAGTGAATGGCATCACAGAGTAGACCCATAGCCTGGAGTATTGCCGGTTCGGATTCCGGCGGCGGCGCCGGCATTCAGGCCGACCTGGCCACCTTTCAGGATTTTGCGGTTCACGGTTGTACCGTGATCACCGCGATCACGGCTCAGAACAGTTTTGCCGTGGGCTATGTGGCGGTTACCCATCGCCGGGCGCTGGCGGCGCAGATCAACGCCCTGGACAGTGACCTGCCCGCCAATGCCATCAAGGTCGGCATGCTCGCCAGTGAAGAAGTGGTAGAGATGGTCGCGAAGTACCTCAAGGAATATCCGGGCTTTGTGGTTTGTGACCCGGTTACCCGCGCGAGCAGCGGCGACTCCCTGATAACGGGTGACGCCACCAACGCCTTGCTTGACCAATTATTGCCGCGGGTCGATTTGCTAACCCCCAATCGCAACGAAGTCGAGGCCCTTTTGGGTCGCCAGTTACGGGGGCTGGACGATGTAGAAAAAGCCGGCAAGGAAATGGTCGCGTTGGGCGCGCGGTCGGTGCTGATAACCGGTGGTCACTTCGATGCCCTTAACGGCGAGCGGCTGGACTACTGGACCGACGGCGAGGACGGTTTCTGGCTGCACGGCCGCGATGTGCAAACCGTTAACAGCCACGGCTCCGGCTGCACCCTGTCCTCAGCGGTTACCGCGGCGGTGGCGCGGGGCTATGACCTGAAAGATGCGCTGGTACTGGGCAAGGCCTACGTGACTCAGGGGCTGAGACTATCAAGTCAAATTGGAGGTGGCCCCGGTGCGGTAGCCCATATGGGTTGGCCCACCCACTGGTGGGACCTGCCCACAGTCAGCCCGACGTTGCGCCACAAGGCAGTAAAACCTTTCCCGGATTGCGGCGGTAAACTGGGGCTTTATCCGGTGGTGGACAGTGCCGAATGGATTGAGCGCCTGTTGCCGCTGGGCGTTACCACTATCCAGTTGCGGGTGAAAGATAAAACCGGCGCGGCGCTGCGCGAGGAAATTGAGCGTGCGGTTGCCGTCAGTGAGCGCTACAAAGCGCGTTTGTTTATCAATGATTTCTGGGAAGAGGCCATTGCCGCCGGCGCCTACGGCGTGCACCTGGGCCAGGAGGATCTGCAGACGGCGGATATCAACGCCATTCGCGAGGCGGGACTGAGGCTAGGGGTGAGCACGCACAGCTATTTTGAAATCGCCACGGCGCACAGCCTTAAACCCAGTTATATTGCGCTCGGCCCGATCTATGCGACGACCAGCAAGGTGATGCCCTTTGATCCGCAAGGCCTGAGCCAACTGCAACACTGGGTTGAGCTGCTCGGCGAGCAATACACCCTGACCGCAATTGGCGGCATTGATGTGCGCCGGGCCAAAGATGTGCTGACCACCGGCGTTGGCAGCGCGGCCATGATCAGCGCCATTACCCAGGCCGACGATGTCGAAGCCACGGTGGCCGAATTGATCGCCCTGCACGAGGCCGCCCAGTGAAACGGTGCCTGGCGCTGCTTTGCCTGCTGGCGCAGTCGGTGCTGGCAGACGTGCAGGTCAACGCCCTCTTCGAGGGTTCCGCCTACCTGACGGTTAACGGCCAGCAGAAATTGCTGCGCCAGGGTCAGAGTTTTCAGGGGGTAACCCTGCTGCAGGCCAATACGGAAAAAGCGCTGGTCGAAATCGACGGTCAGCAGCAGTGGCTGGATCTGTCCTCGCGCATCAACGCCAGCTACCGCGCCAACACCGCTCGCGAGGTGGTACTGCATCGCGACAGCCAATTGAAGTATATGACGCAGGTCAGCATCAATGGGCGCAACATTGCTGCGCTGGTGGATACCGGCGCCAATCTGATGGCACTTAGCAGTCGCCACGCCACCCAGCTGGGTATCGATTTCAAAAAAGGGGAGCGAGCCGCGGTGGCCACGGCCAGCGGCATTGCGCCCTCCTATCGGGTCACGCTGCGCTCGGTGAGCGTCGGCGGTATTGTGGCCAATAATGTGCCGGCGGTAGTGATTGAAGGCAATTTTCCGCAGGTGGTGCTGCTGGGTATGAGTTACCTGACCCACGTCGATATGCAGGAACGGGACAACATCCTGACACTTCGTGCCCGTTACTGACTTTGCGGTCGAATTTGCCTGCCAATCAGGCTAGAATTGCGCCTCCCTGCAATCTGGCCGGAGTTCAGCGTGTCCCTTAGGTTTGTCGAAGCCTCGAAACTGCCCACCCCGTGGGGCATTTTCGATATCCATGGTTTTGAGGATACAGAAAATCACAAAGAGCACATTGTGCTCACCCTGGGCGATGTCAGCAGCGACGAGCCGGTGCTGGGGCGGGTGCATTCCGAGTGCCTGACCGGCGATGCCCTGTTCAGCATGCGCTGTGACTGTGGCTCGCAACTCCAGGCCGCGCTGGAGCAGATTGCCACCGAGGGGCGCGGCGCGCTGTTTTATCTCCGTCAGGAAGGGCGGGGTATTGGTTTGCTGAACAAGATCCGCGCCTACAAACTGCAGGATGAAGGCGCTGATACGGTTGAGGCCAATGAAAAGCTCGGCTTTCATGCGGATATGCGCGATTACAGCATCTGCAAAGTCATGTGTGACCACCTCGGGATCAGCCAGCTCAAGCTGATGACCAACAACCCGCGCAAAGTAAACGCCCTGACCGAACACGGTATTGAAGTGGTTGAGCGGCTGCCGCTGCGCACTGGTGAAAACCCCCACAACGCCCGCTATCTGGCCACCAAGGCCGGCAAACTCGGCCACCTGTTTGATCATTGAGTCTGTCAGGGACGGCGACGCTGCTTCAGCCAGTAAACGCTTTTGTCGGTAACCACCGCGTCCAGCGGAATATCCCAGCTCTGTACCGGTAGTTGCTCTACTTCCTGACAGTGGTGGGCGAGGCCGATCAGCAGCGGCCGTTTCATGGGTGACAAACGCGCCAGTGTGCGGTCGTAAAAACCGCCGCCCATCCCCAGTCGATTCCCCTTGCGATCAAAGCCCACCAGCGGCAATAAAATCACGTCCATGGCCGCGACCGGCAGGTCAGTGCCCCGCCTGGGTGCGGGTTCAGGAATGTCAAAACGGTTGGATCGCAATGTCTGCCCCGGGCGATGGCTGCGAAAGGCCAGGTGAGTGCGGCGCAGACAGGGCAGGTAGCAGCGTTTGCCCATGCGGCTGAGTCGGCGCAGGGTCGTGTAGGGCGAAATTTCGCCGTCATTGGCGAGATAGAGAGCAATGTTGCGCGCGGAGCGCAGGACAGGCAAGGCGCGCAGTTGGGTGTCGAGATTCCTGCTTGCTGTGCGTTGGGCGTTAACAGACAGGCCCCGGCGGCGTTCGCGCAGGCTGCGTCTCAGTGCTGATTTCTGCAGGGATGTCATGCGCTTATGGTGCGCAAAGTGCTGCGAGCGAGCAAGTAGAAAAACCCCGGTGGTACCGTTGGCCGCGTGACCCTTGAACCCAGAGGTTCAAGGTGGCAGTCCCCGCGTTGCATCAGGCTTCCCGTCAAGCGGGCATGCACAACAGCAACGGCTGGAAACGGCCTGGGTAAAAAGCATCGGCTCAGGGATCTTGCGGTCTGACGCATACCCCAGGGTCGAGCCAGATTATAACACCGGTGACGCCCCACCTATAAGGGCAAACCACGATTACGAATGTGAATCTTTGCTTGAAATAAGGTGACAAGCGGGGGTTTTTGCCTTAAAAAGCCGCGTCCTGTCGCGAGTGCCCGCATGAACACTCTCAGCCCCCTTCTTCTGCCGGAAGCCTTTGACCGTATCGCCGACGATCTTTTGCGCGATGGCTACAGCCTGTGCGATTCGCTGGTGCCGCCAGAACTGCTGTGGGCGCTCTACGAGCGAGTGGGCCCCCGCAGTCGCGCCGGCTTTCGGCGCGCCGGAGTGGGGCGCGACAGCGCGTTTCGGCTCAGCGAGCGGTTGCGCTCGGATACCATCCACTGGCTCGACCATGATTATCCCGCCGAGTCCGCCTATCTGAACTGGATGGAGCAGCTGCGGCTGGAGCTGAATCAGCGTTTGATGCTGGGCCTGTTTGATTTTGAATGCCATTTCGCCCGCTACAAGCGTGGGGCGTTTTACAAAACCCATCTGGACGCCTTTGCCGGACAAACCAACCGCATTCTGTCGAGCGTGCTCTATTTGAATCCGGTCTGGGCGCCGGACTGGGGCGGCGAGCTGGTGATGTACCGCAACTTTGACGGTGAGGTGGTGGAAGCCGTTGCGCCGCTGTTTGGGCGTTTGGTGCTGTTTCTCAGTGAGCGCTTTCCGCACGAGGTGAAGCCAGCCCGGCGCCAGCGCTATAGTGTGGCGGGTTGGTATCGAGTTCGGCCCATTCTGTAGCTCGTCATTGCGAGCAAAGCGAAGCAAACTCCTTCAGTGTGGCAGTGACTCCAAAAGATCGCCGCGTCGCTGTGCTCCTTAGCATGCCCCGCGAAGCGCGGCAGGAAGCAATCTTTTGGGGTTGGCAGAGGCGTCACGAGTTTGCTTCGCGTCGCTCGCAATGACGTGGATTTTAAATGGCGGGCGTTTGCTTAAAGACAGAAGCGCTTGATCAGGTCGCGCAGCAGGTTCACAGCAGGTGTAATCTGGCTCAGCTCCAGATACTCGTCTGGCTGGTGTGCCACATCGATGGAGCCCGGGCCGAGCACAATGGTTTCCATGCCCAGTTGCTGCATAAAACCTGCTTCGGTGCCAAAGGCCACAGCATCGGCCCGGTGGCCGGTCAGGCTTTCGGCCGCTTTCACCAGTTCGCTGTCTGCCGCCTGCTCAAAGGGTTCGATGCCCGGCATCAGTGAAGCCAGTTCAAAGTCTACCCGGTGGGCTTCGGCTATGGGTTGCAGCCGGGCACGGATGGCGGCGCGCAATTCGTCATTGTGCATGCCGGGCACGCCGCGCAGATCAAACTGCAGTTCACACTGCCCACAGATGCGGTTGGGGTTGTCGCCACCGTGAATGCAGCCAAAGTTGAGTGTCGGCGTGGGCAGGGTAAAGCCCTCGTGGCGGTAGCGCCCAGCCAGGTCACGGCGCAGCTTGACCAGCTCACTCATCACCTCGTGCATCGCATCCAGCGCTGAGCGCCCCAGTTTAGGGTCAGATGAATGCCCGGATTGGCCCTGCAGGCGCACCGCTTCCATCATGATGCCCTTGTGCATACGAATGGGTCTGAGGCCGGTAGGTTCGCCAATGACCGCATAGCGGGCCTTGGGAAAACCCTGGCTGGCCAGCGCCCGGGCGCCGGCCATGGAGCTCTCTTCGTCGGCGGTGGCCAGAATCATCAACGGTTGCTGCAGCGGGCTATCGAGAAAGTGGCGGGCCGCCTCAATGGCAATCGGGAAGAAGCCCTTCATATCCGTCGCGCCGAGACCGTACAGGCGCTGATCTCGCTCGGTCAGGGTAAAGGGGCTGCTGGTCCAGAGTGACTCATCACAGGGAACGGTGTCGGTGTGCCCCGCCAGTACCAGCCCGCCCGGGCCGGAACCCAGCGTGGCCAACAAGTTTGCTTTCTGGGGGTGGTGGGGCAGCGGCAGAATCTGTACGGCAAAGCCCAGTTCCTCAAGCCAGCCTGCCAGCTTTTCGATAACCGGCAGGTTGCCGAGGTCGTGGCGAGGGGAGGCGGAACTGACTGAGGGAAGTGCAATCAGCTCCGCGAGTTGGGTCTTGAGGTCGGGAAGGGCCACCGATCAGCCGAAAATGCCTTTAAACAGGAAGAAGAAAATAATCGCCAGACCGGCACCTGCGGGCAGGGTAATCAGCCAGGACAGGAAAATACTGCCGATAACGCGCAGGTTGAGGGCGGCAATACCCCGTGCCAGGCCGACGCCGAGAATCGCGCCCACCAGTGTGTGAGTGGTGGAAATCGGCAGACCAGTGGCTGAGGCCAGCACCACGGTGGTGGCGGCGCCGAGCTCGGCGGCAAAGCCGCGGCTCGGGGTCAGCTCGGTGATCTTTTTGCCGACGGTCGCAATAACCTTGAAGCCGTAAGTGGCCAGACCGACCACAATACCGCCGCCGCCGAGCAGCAAGACCCACCAGGGCAGGGGGGATTTAGCGGCCACTTCGCCGCCGGACTGGATGACGGAAACTACCGCTGCCAGCGGGCCAACCGCATTGGCCACGTCATTGGAGCCGTGCGCAAAGGCCATGGCGCAGGCGGTGAAGATCATCAGAATGGCGAAGACGCGCTCGACGTTGGCGTAGCGGAAGCTGCCTTCAATGGGCTCGTCCTTGATGCGGCTGAGCAGTACATAGCCCAGCCCCATAATCACCAGACCCACCATCGCCGCGTAGCCCACACATTCCTGGAAGCTCAGGCCCAGGCCGATATGTTTGAGGCCTTTTACCATGGTAACCATGGCGATGATGAAGCCCACCGCAAACATATAGAACGGCACGTACTTCTTGGCCGCCTTGAAGGGTTCCGGGGCATCGAGAATCAGGCGCTGGGCACTCATAAATAAGAGGAAGGAAATGGTGCCGGCCATCAGCGGCGAGACCACCCAGCTGGCGGCGATCTGGCCAACCTTGCCCCAGGCCACGGCGTCCACACTGATGCCCACGGCGGCAAAGCCGACCAGCGCGCCCACGATGGAGTGGGTAGTGGAAACCGGCCAGCCCATCAGGGAGGCAATCAGCAGCCAGGTACCGGCCGCCAATAGCGAGGACATCATCCCGTACACCAATAACTCGGGCGTGTCGGCGAGTATCGATGAATCGATGATGCCTTTGCGGATGGTCGAGGTAACTTCACCCCCGGCCAGATAGGCGCCGCAGAATTCGAACACCATGGCGATCAGGATCGCCTGTTTGATGGTCAGCGCCTTGGAACCCACTGAGGTACCCATGGCGTTGGCCACATCGTTGGCGCCCACGCCCCAGGCCATGAAAAAGCCGAATAAACAGGCCAGAATCAGCAAAATATGGCCGTGTTCTGCAATAACAGACATGTGTTATCCCCAAATTTGTCGTGGTTCGTTAACGGGCCAGCAGAATCTGCAGGCGCGAACCTACTTTCTGTGCTTCGTTGGCCAGTTCACCTACCCAGTCGATGATCCGATAGAGGAACATGACATTGACGGGCGGCAGCGAATCTTCCAGTTTGAACAGCGCGGCTCTGATTTTGACCTGGGCCTTGTCATTTTCGTGTTCGAGCTTGTCCAGCTCGTTGATCAGAGATTCCACAAAGTCCACCTCGCGACCGCGAAAGCCGCTTTCCAGCAACTCGTCCAACTCGTCAATGGCGCGATGCGCCTGATTGACGGTATCGATGGCGAGTTTGAGGTAGTCGCGCATCAGGTCGGTCAGCTTTTCCGGAATTTCCATCTGGCGGCCGAGCATGAGGCCGGCAATATCCTTGGACAGATTGGCGATGTGATCCTGTACCCCCACCAGATCCAGCAGGTCCGAGCGCGGAACCGGCAGAAACAGGCTCTTGGGCAGTTGAATCCGAACCTGCTTTTTCAGCTTGTCGGCTTCGTGCTCAAGTTTGGTGATCGCTTTCTGCTGCTCTTTGGCGGCGCTCCAATCTCCGGCATAGGCGGCCTCCATAAAGGCGGCCAGCGTCTGGGCACAATCCCGGACGCTGGTCATATGCTGCTGGATGGGGGCGATCGGTGATTTTCCGAACAAATTGGTGAGAGGGTTACCAGCCATAATGCTCTCCTGCTTCGCGAGGCCGCCAGTATACTGGCTCGTCATAAAATTGTAACAGTTGATCTTTTGGGCCCTTTTGGGGCAGGCGCGGTTGCACGCTGGTAATTATGGGCGGGTGACTGTGATAATACAGTGAAAAGACTAGGGAATTTTCTATGCAGAATACGGCGCCCAAGCTATCCGGCCCCCTGTCGGTCAAACAACTGCTGAACCTGCTGGAGCAGGAAGGTTATATTACGGCTGCCGATTTTCGCCGCATCCCCCATTTTACGTCCAAGCGCGATGGCAAAGCCGTTCATCCGGTCGAGCACATTGCCAATTTTGACCTGGAAAACCTCAAGCGTCCGGGGCGTCGTCTGACCGAAGATTTTTTGATGCAGTGGCTGGCGGAGCACTGTGGCATGGAATATCGTCCCATCGACCCGCTGAAGATTGATGTACCGGCGATCACCGAGGTGATGTCTTTCGCCTTCGCCCAGCGCTACGGCATTCTGGCGCTGGAGGTGAACGAGGATGAAGTGGTAGTCGGTGTGCAGGATCCCTTCGAGCGCAAATGGGAAGACAACCTCGCCCCAACCCTGCGCAAGCCGCTGCGCAAGGTGCTGGCCAAGCCCTCGGATATCGCACGCTATACGGTGGAGTTTTACAGCCTCTCGAATTCGGTGCTGGGGGTGCAGGGTACCGAGAAGAAGGAGTCCGGCGTCACCAACCTGGAGCAGCTGCTGCAAATGGGCGCTGCCAAGGATCTGGACGCCAACGACGGTCATGTGGTCAAGATTGTCGACTGGCTGCTGCAGTACGCCTTTGATCAGCGGGCCAGCGACATTCATATCGAGCCGCGGCGGGACATCGGCAATGTGCGCTTTCGTATCGACGGTGCCCTCTACAATGTCTACGAGATGCCTGCGGGGGTGATGGCGGCGGTGATCAGCCGCCTGAAAATTCTCGGTCGCATGGACCTTGCGGAAAAGCGCCGGCCTCAGGATGGCCGCCTGAAAACCAAAAATCCTCACGGCGGCGAGATAGAGCTGCGCCTGTCCACCCTGCCGACTGCCTTTGGCGAAAAGATGGTGATGCGGATCTTCGATCCGGAAGTCCTGCTGCGCAGCTTTGATCAGCTGGGCCTGCGCGGTGAGGACCTCAAGCGCTGGCAGTCGATGATCAACCAGCCCAACGGCATTGTGCTGGTCACCGGGCCCACCGGCTCTGGTAAGACCACGACCCTGTATTCGAGCCTGAAACAGATCGCGACCTCGGATGTGAACGTCTGCACCATTGAAGACCCCATCGAAATGGTAGAGGGCAGCTTCAACCAGATGCAGGTGCACTCTCAGATCGGACTGAGCTTTGCTGCCGGGGTGCGGGCGCTGCTGCGCCAGGACCCGGATATCATCATGATCGGCGAAATCCGTGACCGTGAAACTGCCGAGATGGCGGTGCAGGCGGCGCTTACCGGCCATCTGGTGATTGCGACCTTGCACACCAACGATGCGCCGAGCGCCATTACCCGGCTGCTGGAGCTGGATATACCTTCATACCTGCTCAAAGCAACGGTGCTGGGTGTAATGGCCCAGCGCCTGGTGCGCACCCTCTGCCCCCACTGCAAGCAACCGGCAGCAACCGACTCGCTCGGCTGGCAGCAGCTGATTGCCCCCTGGCGAGCGGAAAGCCCGAAGCAGGTCTACAGCGCCGAGGGTTGTCTGGAGTGCCGCAATACCGGTTTCTACGGTCGTCAGGGCATCTACGAGGTGTTGACTATTGATGACGCCGTAAAAGGCATGATCAACAATGATATGAATCTGGCCGGTCTGCGCCAGGCCGCGGTTAAGGGTGGCATGAAAACCCTGCGCCTGAGCGGCGCCCAGAAAGTGGCCGCGGGCGAAACCACCATTACCGAAGTCATGCGCGTGGCACCCAGCGCGCAAAGTAACTAGCTCACACTAAGGACTTTCATGGCACTGCCTGTCGATACGGTTCCGGAATGTTTACGCGAGGATTTGGCGAGTAACTGGCAGCAGCTGTTACAAGCCTGCAATGACGAGCAGCGGGCCTGGTACGAAGCCAGCCTCGAGGACGCCGTTTTTGCCGAGCGGCTGAGCCGGCTATTGGCCAGTTCCCAGGCGGGCTTTGAAATCCTGCGTCAGTTGCCGCAAGTGCTGATTGACCTTCAGTCCGCAGGCGAACTTGATGCGCCGGAAAGCGACTTTGCATTTACGGCCCAGCCGGCCTCGGTGGCCGAGCTGGACAAGGCGCTGCGCCGCTTTCGCAACCGACATTGGCTGCGTATTGTCTGGCGGGATCTCAACCGCCTGGCAGATACCTCACAAACCACCACCGACCTCAGCTTGCTGGCTGACCGCTGCTTGCAGGTAGCGCTTGATTTCCATCATCAGGATCTGGCCGCTGAGTGGGGTGCGCCCCAGGGGCGAAGTGGTGAACCGCAGCGGCTGGTGGTCATTGCCATGGGCAAGCTGGGGGCCTGTGAGCTGAACCTGTCCTCGGATATCGACCTGATCTTTACCTACCCTGAATCGGGCGAGACGGTGGGTGGCGCGCGGCAGGTAGATAACCAGCAGTTTTTTATCAAGCTGGGTCAGCGCCTTATTGCCAGCCTTGATCAGCGCACGGCGGACGGGTTTGTGTTTCGCATGGATATGCGGCTGCGCCCCTACGGCCAGAGCGGCCCATTGGTGATCAACTTCGATGCCATGGAGGAGTACTACCAGGATCAGGGGCGGGAGTGGGAGCGCTACGCCATGATCAAGGCGCGGGCCGTGGCCGGCGACATCGCCTCTGGCGAGCGGTTGCTGGCCGATCTGAAGCCTTTTGTCTATCGGCGTTATATTGATTTTTCAGTGATAGAAGCCCTGCGCGAAATGAAGTCGATGATCCGGCGCGAGGTGAAGCGGCGCCAGTTGCAGGACAATATCAAGCTGGGCAGCGGCGGTATTCGTGAGGTGGAGTTTATCGCCCAGTGTTTTCAACTGGTGCGCGGCGGTCGCGAGCCCGCCTTGCAGGAGCGACGGCTGCTGGTTGTGCTCAACGAATTGATGGAGCTGGAGCAGTTGCCCGTAGAAGCCGTGCGCGAGCTGGCAGCCGCTTACGGCTTTTTACGCGACAGCGAACACGCCATTCAAGCCTGGCTCGATCGTCAAACCCAGCAGTTGCCCCGGGAGCCTAAAGAGCGCGCGGCGCTGGCCTGGGTGATGGGTTTTGATAACTGGGCGGGCTTTGAAGCTGCACTGCAACAGCACCGCGAGAATGTGGCCACTCACTTTGAGGCGGTAATAGCGGATCCCGAAGAAAGCGATGAAATCGAACTGTCCGAACGCCCCTGGGAAGACCTGCTGCACGGCGCCGAGCATTCAGTCCTGCTGTCCGAGCTGGAGGACGCTGGCTTTGATGAAGCCGAGGAAGTCGCCCGGCTGACGCTCGCCATGCTGGATGGCGGCACCGTCAAGCGGATGCAGAGCATCGGCCGCGAGCGACTGTACGATTTTCTGCCGCGCCTACTCGATGCCTGCGTTGATGCAGAATTGCCGGGCCGCTGCTATCTGCGCATTCTGCCGCTGGTGGAGTCGGTGCTGCGCCGTACCGCCTATCTGGTGCTGCTGATAGAAAACCCCGGCGCCCTCAGTCGCCTGGTGCGCCTGTGCGATGCCAGCCCCTGGATTTCGCGGCAGCTGGCCCGCAACCCGGTGCTACTCGACGAACTGCTTAATGAGCACAGTCTGTTTTCCGTGCCGGATAAAGAAGGGTTATACAGCGAGCTGCGCCAGCAACTGCTGCGTATACCGGAAGAGGATCAGGAAGCGCAGATGGAAGCCCTGCGCTATTTCAAGTTGGCCCATATTCTGCGCGTTGCCGCCTCGGAAATCGTCGGCACGCTGCCGCTGATGAAAGTCAGTGATTACCTCTCCGCCATCGCCGAAGTGGTGCTCAGCCACGTGCTGGAGCTGGCCTGGCAGGATATGCAGGCCCGCCACGGCAACCTGCCCGGTTGTGAAAGCGAGCTGCCCTTTGTGGTGGTGGCCTACGGCAAGCTGGGTGGGCTGGAGCTTAGCTATGGCTCCGATCTGGATCTGGTGTTTATCCACGATGTGAAAAGCACCGCGGTGACGGACGGTGAACGATCGGTGGATGCGGCGACCTTTGTAACCCGGCTCGGCCAGCGCATGATCCATATTCTCACCGCGACCACAGGGCTGGGTCAGCTCTACGAGGCCGATATGCGGCTGCGCCCGTCGGGCAATTCGGGCTTGTTGGTGGCGTCGTTCAAAGCCTTCGAGGAATACCAGTACACCAATGCCTGGACCTGGGAGCATCAGGCGCTGGTGCGCGCCCGGGTGGTAGCGGGCGGTGAGGGCTTGGCGCAGCGTTTTGCCGAGCTGCGTGCGGCTCTGCTGGCCAAGCCCCGTGACGAGGCGACCTTGCGCAAGGAGGTGGTCGAAATGCGCGACCGTATGCGTGAGCACCTTTCCGGCGAAAGCAGCAGCAAAAAAAATGAGAGCTTTGAGCTGAAACAGGGGCTTGGAGGTATCGTTGATATTGAATTTATGGTGCAATATGCGGTTCTCGCCCAGGCCTGCCGGTACCCCTCGCTCACGCGATATACCGACAACATCCGGATTCTGGAGTCGCTGCAGGCCGAGGGCCTGTTAAGTGAAGCTCAGGCTCTTGCTCTGATTGATGCCTACAAGACTTTCCGCAGTTTTGTTCACCGCTCAAGCCTGCAAGAAGAAAAGGGGATTGTGCCCCTTGCCGAGGTTATGGAGCAGCGGGAGCGAGTGCTTGAACAATGGCAGCACTGGATGACACCGGGCGAAGCGTAAAACGAATTTTCTTGAGGAGTATCTGCAATGTCCATGGCTGATCGCGATGGCGTGATTTGGTTTGATGGTGAAATGGTGCCCTGGCGCGAAGCCAAGGTGCATGTGCTGACTCACACTCTGCACTATGGTCTCGGTGTCTTCGAGGGCGTGCGCGCTTACAAGACGGACAGTCACGGTACGGCCATTTTCCGCCTCAAGGAACATACCGACCGTCTGTTTCGTTCGGCCCACATCCTCAATATGGAAGTGCCGTATTCGAAAGAGGTGCTCAACGCTGCTCAACGCGATGTAGTGCGTGAAAACGGCCTGGATGAGGCCTATCTGCGGCCGATGGTCTTTTTCGGCTCCGAAGGCATGGGCCTGCGCGCCGACAATCTGAAGACTCACGTGATTGTGGCGTCCTGGCACTGGCCGGCCTATATGTCGCCGGAAGCCAAGATCAACGGTATCAAGGTGCGCACCTCGTCCTACACCCGTCATCACGTCAACATTTCCATGTGCAAGGCCAAGGCCAACGGTCACTACATCAACTCGATGCTGGCCCTGAAGGAAGCGCTGGACAGCGGTTGTGAAGAAGCCCTGCTGCTGGACAACGAAGGTTATGTGGCGGAAGGCTCCGGCGAGAATGTTTTTATTGTTCGCGACGGCAAGCTCTATACCCCCGAGCTGACCAGCTGTCTGGACGGCATTACCCGCAACACCATCTTTGCGCTGGCAGAAGACAACGGCTACGAGATCATTGAAAAACGCATCACCCGCGATGAGGTTTATATCGCCGATGAGGCCTTTTTCACCGGCACCGCCGCCGAAGTGCTGCCAATTCAGTCGCTGGACGGGCGCCGCATCGGCGAAGGCAAGCGCGGCCCCATTACCGAAAAGCTGCAGAATGCTTACTTCGATTCGGTGAAAGGTCGCGGCAACTTCCGGGCCGAATGGCTGGCGCCGGTCGCCGACTGATCGGATCGATGCCGAACCGTCGCATACTCATCATTGGACCTTCCTGGGTCGGCGACATGGTTATGGCGCAGACCCTGTTCAAGGTGCTGCGCCAGCGTCATCCGGGTTGCGAGATTGATGTGCTTGCGCCCCAGTGGAGCAAGCCTCTGCTCGACCGGATGCCGGAAGTGCGCAGCGGCCTGAGTATGCCGGTGGGGCACGGTCAGTTGCAGCTGGGCACCCGGCGCACGATTGGCCGTGAATTGCGCGAGGCCGGTTACGATCAGGCGATTGTTCTGCCGAATTCATTAAAATCTGCCCTGATCCCCTTCTTCGCCGGCATTCCTCAGCGGACCGGTTGGCGCGGTGAAATGCGCTACGGCTTGCTGAACGATGTGCGCAAGCTGAACAAATCCGACTATCCACTGATGATTGAGCGCTTTGTCGCGCTGGCCCTGTCGCAGGGGGCGGACCTGCCTGAGCCGATTCCCCGGCCGGCCCTGACGGTGGACCAGAAAGCCGCGGCAAAATTGCTGGCGGAGAAAGGCCTGCAATCGCCTGTGCTGGCGCTCTGCCCCGGTGCCGAATTTGGCCCCGCCAAACGCTGGCCGGACAAGCATTACGCGGCGGTGGCCGCCGAGTATATCGGCCGCGGTTGGCAGGTGGTGTTGATGGGCTCAGCCAAGGATGCCGAGGTGGCCGAGCGAATTCGCGCGGCCCTGCCGCCGACGTCTGCCGAGCGCTGCATCAGCCTCTGCGGGAAAACCTCACTGGGGCAGGCCATCGACATTCTGTCGCAGGTGTCTGCGGTGGTTTCCAACGATTCGGGGCTGATGCACATTTCGGCGGCTCTGGGCCGGCCCTTGGTGGTGGTCTATGGCTCTACCTCGCCGGGCTTTACGCCGCCGCTGGCCGAGCGCGTTGCCATCGAACAGATTCCGGTAGATTGCGGCCCCTGTTTCAAACGTGAATGCCCGTTGGGGCATCTGAAATGTCTGGTAGATCTGGCGCCGGTGCGAGTCATTCAATCTCTGGATGCTTTGCTTGCCGATGAGCCGATTGCCGTAGAGCTGAGCGGCAAAGATAACTCCTGATGCGTGTACTGATTATCAAAACCTCGTCGATGGGCGATGTGATTCACACCCTGCCGGCCCTCACCGATGCCGCTGAGGCGATTCCCGGAATCGTATTCGACTGGGTTGTCGAAGAGGGGTTTGCCGAAATACCTGCCTGGCATGCCTCGGTTGGTCGGGTTATTACGGTTGCTATCCGGCGCTGGCGCAAGTCGCCGCTGGCGGCGATGAAGGGTATTGAGTGGAAGGCTTTCAAAACTCAGATTCGAAAAGAAAACTACGATTTGGTTATCGACGCTCAGGGCCTGTTCAAAAGCGCGGTGCTGATGCGGCTGGTCAAGGCGCCGCGAGCGGGAATGGATAGCGCCACGGTACGAGAGAAAGTGGCATCCTGGTTCTATCATCGCAAGTTTCATATTCCGCGCGAACAGCACGCGGTGGAGCGCACCCGGCAATTGTTCGCGCAGGCGCTGGGCTATGAAAAGCCTTCGCGTCGCGGCGACTACGCTATCGACTACAGCAAGTTCAAACTCGGGGGTGAGCGCGATCCCTATGCCGTGTTTTTGCACGGCACGACTCGTCACGACAAGCATTGGCCCGAGCCCTACTGGCGTGAGCTGTGCAAACAGGTGGTAAAACAGGGCTATGAAATTCGTCTGCCCTGGGGCAATGATGAGGAGCGTGAGCGCGCGCTGCGATTGGCTGATATATCAGAGAAAATCAAAGTGTTGCCCAAGCTGAATCTGCAGGGCGTCGCCGCTGAGTTGCAAGGCGCGGCCTTTGTGGTATCGGTTGATACCGGGCTGGGCCATCTGTCCGCTGCGCTGAATCGCCCCACTGTGGCGCTTTACGGTCCCACCTCGCCCAATCTCGTGGGGACCTACGGCGCCAACCAGCGCCACCTGCTGGCGGGCGAGTTCCCCCGCGGTGATTTACCCGCCACCGACCCGGTGGTTATGACCGCGCTCACCCCGCGCCGGGTCTGGCGGGCGGTGGAAGAACTGCAGCAGGAGACAAGCTGATGCATTTCGGCTTTGCGCTGTTCAAGTTTTTTCCGTTTGGAGGCTTGCAGCGCGATATGCTGGCCATTGCCCGGGCCTGCATTGAACGCGGCCACCGGGTTACCGTGTTTTGCGGTGAGTGGGAAGGTGAGCGGCCTGACGACATCACTGTGCGGGAAGTGCCGGTCAGTGGTATCACTAACCATGCCCGCGACCGGGCCTTTGCCGAGGCCTTGCCGGGGCAGGTGAAAACCTCCGGTGTTGAGCGGCTGGTAGGTTTTAATAAAATGCCCGGGCTGGATATCTACTATGCGGCCGACAGCTGTTTTGCCGCCAAGGTTTATGAGGAGCGAGGTCGCCTATATCGCTACCTGCCGCGAGCCCGCCAGTATCTGGCGATGGAGCAGGCGGTATTTTCTCCGGCGGTCGCGACCCGCTCACTGTTGATCTCCGAGCCGGAAAAAGCGGTGTATCAGCGCTACTACAAAACACCGGATGAGCGCCTGCAGTTGCTGCCACCGGGCATTCGCCGCGACCGTATTATGCCCGAGGATTATTCAGCCAAACGCCAAGCCTTGCGCGAGCGCTTTGGCTGGCAGGACGAGGAGAAAATTGTCCTCTTCGTCGGCAGCGGCTTTCGCACCAAGGGGCTTGATCGAGCCATTCGCGCTTTTGCAGCGCTGTTACAGTCCGACGAAAAAAGCCGGCTTTTGATTCTGGGTAAAGACCGCTCAGATCGCTTTGAAAAACTGGCCGGAAATCTCAATGTATCGGCGCAGGTGCACTTCCTCGGAGGTGTGGACGCGGTGAGTGATTACCTGTGGGCTGGGGATGTTTTGCTCCACCCGGCCTACCGCGAAAATACCGGTACGGTGTTGTTGGAGGCGATGGTGGCGGGTTTGCCGGTTGTGACGACGGATGCCTGCGGCTACGCCCGTTATGTCAGCGAACGGAAAATGGGGGCGGTTATTAAAAACCCTTTCTCTCAATTACAACTGAATGCGGCCTTGAGAGAGATTGCTCAAGCGCCAGCAGCGCCCTGGCGTGAGCGCGGCCGGGTATTTGCGGCATCGGCGGATATTTTCAGCATGCCGCAACGCGCCGCAGAGTTTCTGGAGAAAAAACATGACTGATGCGCTTCGCAGTGCGCTTGAGGATCGGCAGTGGCAGGTTGTGACGCCGGTGGAGTCTGCCGTTGACGGTGAGTCCCTGGTGCTGGAACAGAGTCTGCGTTTGCTGCCGGGTAAGCGCGCCACCTTCGCCGGTCGCTGGGGGCGCAGGGCGGTTGTCGCCAAAGTGTTCTTGCCGTCGGTCGAGCGTGAACAGCAGGCAGAGGTCAGCGGCTTCAATGCCCTGCAGCAGGCGGGTTTGCCCGCGCCCGCGTTGCTTTGGGCGGGTGCTCTGGAAAACGGTCTGCTCGCCGTAATCTATGAAAAGCTCGAAGGTGCCGAATCGCTGGGCAGCGGTGTGCGCGGGGAGCGCCGCAGCGCCTTTCTGGCGGCGACCTTCGAGTTGCTGGCGAGTATGCATCGCGCCGGGGTCTGGCAGGAGGATATCCACTTCGATAATTTCCTGCTAGCAAACGGAAAGATGTTTATTGTCGACAATGCCTCCCTGAAGAGCGCGGCGGGGCCCTTATCGGTGGAGCAGTCGCTGGATAACCTGGCGGATTTTATCGCCCAGTTTCCCTGGCGCGAACGCCAGGCGCTGCTCGATAGCCCCTACTTGCCGCTGTCGCTGGATATCGCCGAAGACAAAGCGCGCCTTTTGTTGCACGAGAAGACCCGCAAACGCTGGTGGTACCGGGCAAATAAATATCTGACCAAGATCTACCGTAATTGCACCGAGATTGTGGTGAGCCGAACCGGTGGCTGGCATCTGGCCTACAAGCGCGGTATTGACGAGGTGTGGTTAAGTAAATTCAAAGCCGCGCCGGATAGCGTCATGGTTCGCGCAACCTTGCTGAAAGACGGCAATAGTGCAACCGTTGTGCGCACGGAGCTGGCGGGCCGGCCGGTGATTATCAAGCGATACAATATCAAGAATGCCGGCCATCGCCTGCGTCGACTGTTTCGCGAAACCCGCGCGAGCAACGCCTGGCGCGCCGCACATCTGCTGCAGATGGCGGGTATAAAAACACCTGTGCCGCTGGTTCTGCTGGAACAGCGGCGCGGCCCATTGCGCGGGGTAGCGTATCTGGTGACGGAAGATGTCGGTGGAGAAGAAATGCTGGATGTCTTTACCCGGCGTGAGCCCACTGAAATCGAACTTATCGAGGTGGCGGAAACGTTTCGGGTAATGCAGGAATTGCAGCTTTGCCACGGCGATCTCAAGGCTACCAATTTTCTGGTGACAGATAGGGGCATTCAGCTTATTGATCTGGACGTATTGCATGCGGTGGCGTCATCGGCTGCGTTTAAGCGCTGCCAGCAGAAAGATCGGGAGCGCTTTCTGCGCAACTGGTATGCGCATCCGGGGGTGGAGAAAACCTTTAAGTCGCTTTTATCTAGCGATAGGCTTCTCTAGTGAGATTTTCGATAGTTATTCCGACTTTCAACTACGGGCACCTTGTGGAGCGGGCAGTCCGATCTGCTTGTGGTCAGAGTGGGGATGACTATGAGGTTATCGTCGTAGATGACGGTTCGACGGACAACACTGCAGAAGTTCTTGCGGCGCTGAATAGCGAATTCAGTCACTTGCATATTGTCAGTCAGGATAATTCGGGAGCTTCGGCTGCTCGTAATCGTGGTGTTCGGGAGGCGCGTGGCAGGCTGGTGTTGTTTCTGGACGCCGACGACGAGCTGTTGGAAAACGCCCTTGCTGATTTTCGTCTAGCAGACGAAACCGCTGGGGAGCCGGATATGATTGTCGCCAGAACGCTGTCCGTTTTTCTTTCTGGAGATGTGCGAATTTCGCCGGTCCCGGAAATCAGTGAGGATCCGGAGCAGCGGTTTCTTGACTACCTCTATAAAAAAATACGTCTCTCCAATGGTGCCGTTGCGATGTCGAGGTCGCTGTTAGAGCGGTTTCGCTTCAACGAGCGCTTGCGCCAGACTGAAGATATTCCGGTTTTTGCCCACTGCCTGGTGAACGGGCGTTGTGCGGTTTCGGCCAGCCAGGTCGTCAAAATATACAAGCACGATGACAGCCGGAGACACGGAGCCGATGCCGCGCTATCAGTGGGTATGCAGTTGGTAGATGAGGTTTTTTCCCCGGGTAAGCTTCCGGATGCATTGATGAAACATCGTGGGCGCTACGAAGCGCGGCGCGGCGTCTCGTTGTTTCGCCTGTTATATCGCCGCAAGCGCTACGCTGAAGCCAGGATATTCTATCGCAAAGCGCTGAAGAATGACTGGCGTGAGGCGCTCCGCAAACCAGAAAATCTGGTTAAGTTTCTTCATGCCTGCTTGGCTTAGCCCTTTCTGAGCCGGACTTTTAATTGCTCAATCCAGGTCAAGGGCGGGGCGGTCATTCCGTCGGTAGTGACGGCCAGCTTATAGAGGCGATCTGCCAGAGCACTGAAGGTGTAGCGGTCCCAGGCTAACTGTCGTCCTGCGTCGGCTATTTTGTTGCGCAGCGCCGAGTCATGCTGTAGCAAAGTAAGTTTTTCCCCGGCTTCTTCCAGCGAGCTGTAAAGGGCTACATTTTCCATATCGATCAGCCCTAGCGCTTCTTCTTCCCCCGCGCCTTGCCGACAAGCAAGCAAAGCACAGCCGCAGGCCATGGCCTCAAAGTTTTTGGCCATATACTCGCCCAGTCCAACATCCGCGCTCACAAAGATACCGATACGGTTGAGCAGCTCGTTGTACTCCTCTGTTGTTTCTGTGCGCATCAAAGCGACGTCATGAGAGTCTGCAAGCGACTCCAGATATCTGGCCCGCTCAGCGTAAACGTTTGAGCGCACTCGCCCGATAAAACCCGCGCTGATGTCGCGTGCGGTGGCAGTGTAGGAGAGCTGACTTTCGTCAAAACCCTTGGCCA
Source organism: Spongiibacteraceae bacterium (assembly GCA_002710725.1). Classification (GTDB taxonomy): domain Bacteria; phylum Pseudomonadota; class Gammaproteobacteria; order Pseudomonadales; family Spongiibacteraceae; genus Litorivivens. Next base: position 5,945 of record PAKT01000011.1, on the reverse strand, counting down.
CAAAGTGAGCATTTAGCCCAAGCTGCCGGAATTTTTCGCTGACCTGGTGGCCGGTCAATGCCAGCTGGGCATGGGGCAGTAGGCGGTAGAAATAGTCGAACTCGCCATACCATTTTGAACCACGGAGGAAATTCTGGCACGCGTCCTGTTCGTAGATGAGCAGGCCAGGGGCCTGCCGGAGTTCCAACGCCGCTCGCCGCAGGTGCTTAAAGGGAATGTCTGCAATAACGGCGTCATAGTTCTGTAGGGGCAGAGCCTTGAGTACTTTGCCAATCTGCCTGATTTCTCGTTGGTTGAACGTCTCCGTCTCGACCCGGCCGGTGGCGCGTAATGCGGCATAGATTCTGGCATAATCAGGCAGTCGATTTTCGCCGGTGCCGAGCAGTAATATGCGCTTGCTCTGGGGTTCGTCTGTTATTTCTTGGGTCATGGCGTGGGTCAGTGTGTCTCACTTGAGCGGGAGAAGCGGAAATCCGGTGCGTAATCAGGGATAATGCGTGCGCTTAAAATCGGTGCGTATTACAAAATTCTATCACTAAGAGCAGTCTATGCGAAAAGGAATCATATTGGCGGGCGGTACGGGGTCGCGCTTGTTCCCCATTACGCTGGCGGGTAGTAAGCAGCTCATGCCGGTCTATGACAAGCCGATGATCTATTACCCCCTGTCGACTCTGATGTTGGCTGGAATCCGCGATATTCTGATTATCACCACGCCCCATGACGCCTTTCAGTATCAACGCCTGCTGGGTGATGGCTCGCAATGGGGTGTCAGCATCCAATACGCTCAGCAAGAGCGTCCAGACGGATTGGCGCAGGCTTTTGTTATTGGTGAACAATTTATTGGCAGTGATTCCGTCGCCTTGGTGTTGGGAGACAATATTTTCTACGGCAGCGGTTTGGGAGAGCAGTTGAGTCGTGCCGCAGGGCTTGAAGCTGGCGCCGAAGTGTTTGCTTACTATGTAGACGACCCCCATCGCTATGGGGTAGTTACCTGCACCGACGATGGCCGTGTTACCAGCATTGAGGAAAAGCCGGAGCAGCCGAAATCCAACTATGCGGTAACCGGTCTCTATTTCTACGACAATCAAGTTATTGATATCGCAAAGTCCATCGCACCCTCGGCACGCGGAGAACTGGAAATTACCGACGTCAATAATCACTACCTGAATGCGGGAAAACTTAGGGTGAATTTTTTGCCGAGAGGGGTGGCCTGGCTGGATACGGGAACCCATGAGGCACTACTGGACGCTGCCAATTTTGTGCGAGTGGTAGAGGCTCGGCAGGGATTGAAAATTTGCTGCCCTGAAGAAATTGCCTGGCGACGCGGCTACGTGTCCAGTGAGCAGATTCTGAAAATTGCCCGTGAAACCCAGAGCAGTGGTTACGGCGACTACTTGGTTAAGATTGTGAAAGGTGGCATCCCGCAGTGAAGGTTGAGACGACGCCCTTAGACGGGCTGCTGGTGATAGAGCCTAGGGTTCACCGGGACGAGCGAGGTTTTTTTGCCGAGACTTGGCAGAGTGAGCGTTACCGCGCCGCGGGTATTGAAGGCCACTTTGTCCAGGATAATCACAGTCGCTCACAGCAGGGCATTTTGCGCGGGCTGCATTTTCAGCTTGAGCGCCCCCAGGGCAAGCTGGTCTGCTGTGCTTCAGGCCGCATTTTTGATGTGGCGGTCGATGTTCGCAAAAGCTCCACGACCTTTGGTCGCTGGTATGGACTTGAACTGTCAGACCAGAACCATAAACAATTATGGGTTCCGCCCGGTTTTGCCCATGGTTTTTATGTGCTCTCGGAAGTGGCCGATGTGCACTACAAATGCACGGAATATTACGACCGGGAAAGTGAGCGCGCATTGTTGTGGAGTGATACAACGCTGGCGATCGACTGGCCCCTTTGTGAAGGGGTTGCCACGATTTTGTCGGAAAAAGATCGTGTTGCTTGCACGTTTGCTGACTTGGAGTGTTTCCCGTAATGCGGGTGCTTGTTATTGGTGAGTCTGGCCAGCTGGCGCGCGCACTGCAACGGACGATGCCCGCTGAGCATGAGGTGAAATTTTGGGGGCGTGCGCAGCTTGATATGCAGTGCCTCGCTGAAATTAGTGGCAAAATTTCGAACTATCAGCCGGATTGTGTGGTCAATGCCAGCGCGTATACAGCCGTGGATAAGGCGGAGACCGAAGGTGACCAGGCTTACGCAGTGAACTGCGAGGCGGTTAAGGTACTGGGTGAAATTGCTGAACAAGCCAATTTTAAGCTAATACATATCTCCACTGATTTTGTATTTGATGGCGCCAAATCAAGGCCCTATACGCCAGCCGATGAATGCGGGCCGCTGGGCGTTTACGGTGAGACAAAACTGCAGGGGGAACTCTCTCTACTCAAGGCCTGCCCGGCGGCCTGTATTATCCGAACGGGCTGGTTATATGGCCGCGCAGGCAAAAATTTTATGACCACAATGCTGGGGCTTATGCAGCAGGGTACCGATTTGCGAGTTGTCTGCGACCAGGTTGGTACGCCCACATCGGCCTCTCATCTGGCCGCGATAATATGGAAAGCGGTTGGTCGCCACCAGAGCGGTACTTTTCATTTCAGCGATGCCGGTGTGGCATCCTGGTATGATTTTGCCTGTGCGATTCAAAGTCAGGGGCTCTCTCAGGGCTTGCTGAAATCTCCAGTTAAGATACAACCGGTGTTTTCTGAGGAATATGTAACAGCGGCACGGCGACCCAGCTACAGTGTGCTTGATAGCAGAGAGCTGGAGCGCAGTCTGGATTGGAAACCAGTGCACTGGCAGCAAGCTCTGGATGGTGAACTGATCGGCCTGCGGGAAATAAAACAATGAGCGCGTTGCTTGTCACGGGAGGCGCGGGCTTTATAGGCTGCAATTTTGTTCACTACTGGATGGCAAACCATCCTGATGATTGCGTCGTTGTACTGGATGCGCTGACTTACGCGGGCAGCCGCGACAATCTGAGCGAACTCTCGGCGCTGGAAAATTTCCATTTTGTGCATGGGAACATTCTCGATACTGAGCTCGTTGAGTCTCTTCTTCGGCGTTATGGCATCGATATCCTCGTGAATTTTGCCGCAGAAAGTCACGTGGACAGATCCATCAGTGGGCCGGATGCATTTATTGAGACCAATGTGCTGGGTACCCACTCCCTACTGAAGGCTGCTCGAAGTGTGTGGCTGGAAGGGGCTGGCCGCGAACATCGATTCCATCATGTCAGCACTGACGAGGTTTATGGCAGTCTTGAAAGTGACGATGCGCCTTTTGCCGAGTCTCACCAGTATCAGCCCAACTCACCCTATTCGGCCAGCAAGGCAGCTTCGGACCATCTGGTGCGGGCTTATCATCACACCTATGGTTTGCAGGTTACGACGAGCAACTGCTCCAATAACTATGGTCCCTATCACTATCCGGAGAAATTGATACCGCTGGCCATTGCCCGTTTATTGACGGGCAAAACCGTGTCTGTCTATGGGGATGGAGAAAACATCAGGGACTGGCTTTTTGTAGAAGATCACGCGCGTGCTATTGATGCGGTCTTGCAACGCGGTCGCCTGGGTGAGGTCTACAATATTGGCGGTAATATGGAGCTGTCCAATCTCGCCTTGCTGAACATCCTCTGCGAAGAGTTGGATAAACTGATTGAAGGCAGTGAGGCCTATCGATTGAAGTTTCCACAGTCTATGGTCGCGCAAGGCAGGCAAAGTATCGGGCAGTTGGAATTTATTGTGGACCGCCCGGGCCATGATCGACGCTACGCTATTGATGCGACCAAGGCCATGACTGAGATTGGCTACAAGCCAAGGTTCGACTTTCAGGCAGGCATTCGTCTTACGCTCAAGTGGTATCTGGAGCGGGAGAGCTGGTGGTTGTCTCGGCTGGATGCAGGCGCTTGATGCACGTTCTTAATCTGATCAGCGAGTCTTCCCCCGCAGCGGCCTCCATTCACCTCGTTCATCGCAATATCGCGCAGCAGCTTGGTGAGCGCGGAGTTAGTGTTGACAATGCGCTTGTCTGCGGCAAGGGGCTAGAAGGGGTCGGGGTTTGTCTTGGGCATGAATTCGATACCTTGCGACGCCCACGAAAGCACCCTTTGCGTTATCGAAGGCTGTTGCGGGAGCTGCTGTCTGTAGTCCGTGATGGCAACTATTATGCAGTGATCGTTGATGGCTTGCTGTCCGCCAATGCGCTGTTGGCGCTGGACGATAAAATTCCGCAGCACTGCCTGCGCGTTATGGTTGTGCACGGTCGGGTCAATATTGGAAAGCGCAAACTGCCGGCGCTCGATAAAGTGGTTGAGAGGGGCTTTCCCGATAATTGGAAAATTGTGACGGTTTCCCAGGATAGCGCCAGCTACCTGGCACCCCAGCTGATCGAGGCTGATTCTGACCTGAATGTTATCGAAAACTGTTTGGATGGCCGCGAGCTGACGAGCGGCCTGTTACCCAGAGAAGATGCAGCGAAAGCTTTGGGTGTCGCCGCAGACGGCATTGTGCTGGGAGCCATTGGGCGCTTGTCCCCGGAAAAAGATTATGCGTCGGTGATCAAGGCGTTTGCGGCAATCGATACTTCCGCTCAGCTTCTTTTTATTGGCGACGGCAAAGAGCGGGTTGCACTGGAAGCCTTGGCTCAGGAGCTGGGTCTTGCTTCGCGAGTGGTCTTTGCCGGTGCAATCGATGGCGCCAGTCGTTATCTAAAGGTGTTTGATGGATTTATTATGTCCTCGCTGACAGAAGGGTCGCCCGTCGCAATGATAGAAGCAATGCTGGCGGGCAGGCCAGTTGTCGGATCCGACATTGCGCCGGTTGCCGGGGTATTGCCCGCCAACTACCCCTATACCTTTCAGGCGGGCAACGATGATTCTCTGGCGGCGTGTCTGAGGACGTTTTTGGATTCGTCCTCAGAGTGGACTTCACTGGGCCGTGAGCTGGCAGAGCTTGCCGGGACCCGGTTTTCACCGGAACGATTTGGTGATGCCTACTACGGCCTGTTGCAGCGAGGTGTGCAGTGAGTGACGGACCGCTGATCAGCGTTATTTTGCCGGTCTACAATGCCGAGGATCATCTCGATGAGGCGATTTCCTCTATCGCGACACAGAGCGAAGAGGATTTCGAGTGTTTGCTGATTAATGATGGTTCAACGGATGGTAGCCTGGATATCCTGGAGTCCTGGCAGCAGAAAGATGCTCGCTTCCGGGTTATATCGAGGGAAAATAAAGGCCTGGTCGCGACCCTGAATGAGGGTGTTCGGCTTAGTGTGGGTCGCTGGATTGCCCGTATGGATGCCGACGACATCTGTCGGCCGGAACGCTTTGGTGAGCAGCTGCGTTTTGCGCAGCAGAACGACCTGGACATAGTTGGCGCTCGCTGTCGCGTGTTTGGCGCTCGCAGTGGAATCGACAATTATCCCGAAACCAATGCTGAGTGCCGCGCGGGCATGTTTCTGTGGAAAACCCCTTTTTGCCACCCTCTGGTAATGGCCAAGCGGGAGGTGTTTGAGTTGTTTCCCTATGAGGCGCGATTTGGGCACATAGAGGATATGGAGCTATGGGCAAGAATGGTGATTTCGTCGCCTTTCAAGATGGGTAATGTCCCCCAAGTTCTTTTGGATTACAGGCTTCACGAAAAGCAGATTTCAAGCCTGCATGCAGATCGGCAGATGGCGGAAGGTAACGAGCTGGTCAAGTGGATGTTTGATTCAGTGGGCTTTGACTATAGCGATGAAGAGTTTGCGCTGCACGCTGAAAGTCGACTGCGGCGGGTGCGCAGCTTTTCCGGATCGAGCCAGATGAAGGTTTATGCTCATTTTCTTGTCCGGCTACAATCCATGCTAGAGCGCGAGCACGGCCGGGGTGACCTTGTGGGTGACTACTGGATGCGATTGTGCAAGCGCAACCGGGGGATCAATGGTGGCGTGCCACTGGACTCCGGCCT
>PAKT01000010.1 GCA_002710725.1 Spongiibacteraceae bacterium | reverse complement strand
GACGACACCGCCGAGCAGTCCCCAGCCGCCACCGCCCGCCCAGCCGCTGAGCAGCCCGCCCTCGCCTTCGTCGGAGCAGCGGGAGCAGGAAGAGAGTCCCGAGCAGCAGGCGCAACAGAAACAGCAGGAAGAACAGCAACAGGCCGAGCAGCAAGCGCAGGCCGCAGCACGGCAGCGCGCTGAAGCGGAAGAGGCGGCCCGCGAGCAGGAGCAGGCGCGGCAAAATGCGGCCGGAGCGCCGGCCGACAGCGAGCAGCAGTGGCCGCCACCGCCGCCGGATGAACCGCCCGCTGGTCAGGCTGGCGCGCCGGCCGAAGCCAGTGGCGAGGCTGAATCCGATACGCCCGGCGGGACACCTCCCGCCGGCGGCGGTGTGGCGACCGAACGCGAGCGCAGCGAAAATCTGGAAGGTGAACTGGCTCGCTCCCTGTCCGGTTTTGATCGGCGGCTCGACCGCGAAAATCAGTCCCTGAGTGAACGCGAGCAGGCTCAGGCCCTGGCTGCTGAGCAGCGCCGTCGGGAAAACGCTGGCGGTGGTGGCGGCAGTGCCAGCGGACAGGGTCCTGCCGGCAGTCAGGGGCAGGATCAGTATGGCTATTCAGCCCCGCCCCCGCCCGGCGCCACCGGCGGCGGCAATATGCCCAAGGGTGGAGAGCGTCGCCCGGGCAGTCCGGGCGACAAGGAAAGCCTGCCGCCGGCGCCGGACGATGTGCCCAGCGGACAGGATGACGATATCGTCGCGCGCCAGCTGCGCGAGGCGGCCGAGAATGAAACCGATCCCGAACTGCGGGAAAAACTGTGGGAAGAGTATCGTGAGTACAAGCGCAACAATCGCTAGGACAGTGTCGCTGGCACTGCTGGTTTTTCTGGCCGGTTGTGTCAACCAGTCGGTCAAGCACGTTAATGCCACGCGCGCGGCCCACGCCGAGCGCGAGATTCCACAGGCGGAGTTGCTGGATGTCAATATTGCAGTGTTTGATCCCGGCTATACCGAACCGGTAGACGAGGACTCCGGCATCTTCCCGCAGGTGCGCAAGGCGGAGGCGGGGTTCATTCCCTTCCGTCTGCGCGAAACCTTGCAGAGCACGGGTCATTGGGGCCCGGTGCGAGTTGTGCCCAGCCCTACCACCTCATCGGAGCTGATGATTACCGGCACCATTCTCGAGTCGAATGGTCGAGACCTGAAGGTGGCGGTGAAGGCGGTCGATGCCAGCGGGCGCAAGTGGCTGGACAAAACCTACGAGGAAACGGCAGCCAGTTTAAGTTACAGCGATGTCGAGCCCTCGGAGATCGATCCGTTTCAGGATCTATACAATCGCATCGCCAACGATTTGCTCAAATCGCGTAAGTCGCTGTCGTCGAAAGAGCTGCGGGATATTCGCACTATCGCCTTTTTGCGTTTTGCCGACGACCTGTCGCCGGACGCCTTTCAGCGTTACCTGAAAGAAAATAACGGCGACTATTCGGTGCGCGGTTTGCCGGCCGACGGCGACCCGAATGTGCAGCGCATTCAGGCGATTCGCGAGCGCGATTACCGGCTGGTCGACACCCTGGATCAACACTACTACCTGTTTGGCGAGCAGATGCAGGCGCCCTATGACGAATGGCGCGCGGCGAGTTATCAGGAAGCCAAAAACCTTGAAAAAGTGCGCAAGGAAGCCATTGGCCGCATGGTCGCCGGTGCAGTCGGCGTAGCGGCCGGGATCTACGGTGCGGGTCAGGCCAGCAACAGCGCCGAGGCGGCTGCGGCGTACTCCGGTGTTGTCGGTGGTGGCTACTTGCTCAAAACCGGTATTGATAAATTCGGCGAAAAGAAATTGCACGTCGAGGCCCTGAAAGAGCTGGGCGAATCCCTGTCCACAGACCTGAAGCCCAGAGTCATCGAGCTGGAGGGCAAGACCATTACCCTCAGCGGTTCGGCCGAAGCCCAGTATCAGGAATGGCGCGAGCTGCTGCGCAAGATTTACGCTAACGAAACAGGATTACCGCCGGGCGGCGCCGAGGACGGCTCAGCCAAGGATAAGGATCGATAACTTTTGTCGCCAAACCAGCTTCCAGACGATGCGGGCGAGCGCATCACCCCCGTTGCGCACCAACCACCGACGTCGGCGGCTTCAAGGCCCACCGCCGCCTCGGCGGAGCGCCCTTTCTTCTGGATAGCGGTCGCCCTGATTGTCCTGCTGCTGTGTCTGGTCATTCTGTGGCTGCCCTCTCAACTGAATCAGCGCGAACCGCTCAGGCAGGTCGCTGACGCTGCGCCGCAACAAAAGGATGAGGTTTCGGCGGACAAGCCTGAAGCGGAAGCCGCGCCGGCGCCCGGTGCGGCTGACACCGAAGCCGTGCTGGCCAAGCGCCAGACGGCCCAGCGTATTGCCGATGCCCTGCAATTGCGCCGGGCTGAGCTGGAAAAGCTGGCGGTCGAGCGTTGGGCGCCTGCGGACTACCAGCAGGTGCAAGTGAACGCCGAGCGTGCGAGCAATTATTTTGCCAATCGCGAGTTCGAAGCGGCGGCTACCTACTGGGGCAAAGCGCTGGAACAGTCCAATACCCTGCTCGGCCAAGTGGAGGCGGTGCTCAAGGCCACCATCGTCGAGGGCTATCAGGCGCTGGAAAAGTTGAACAGCGAGGCGGCGGTCAAGGCCTTTGATCTGGCGCTGGCCATCCACCCCGAGAACGCAATGGCCCGCAGCGGTATGCAGCGGGCGCGCAATCTGCCGCAGATCCTGACGCTGATGTCCGCCGCCGAAAACCACGAACGCGAGGACCAGCTTGATCAGGCGATGATGCTTTACCGGGAAGTCTTGCGGCTTGACCCACAGTCGAAAGCCGCGCGTGAAGGTGTCGTGCGGGTGGGTGAGGCGATGCAGGATTGGGAGTTCCGCATCACCCTGTCCACCGCCCAGCAGGCGCTGGCCAGTGGTGACTACAGCGCAGCAGAGCGGGAGTTTCGCAAGGCCGACAAGCTCAAGCCCAAGGATCCGGCCGTGCGCGAGGGGCTGGCCGAACTGAAAGCCGCGCGACTGCAGCAGCGCATTGCCGCCTTGAAAACCAGTGCTGAACAGGCCGTCGATAAGGAAAACTGGAGCAAGGCGGTTGCCGATTACCGACAGGTGATAGAGCTGGATTCCACACTCGAATTTGCCAAAGCGGGCCTGCAGCGCAGTAGCGAGCGCTTTGAGTTGGACCAGCGGCTGCAGGCTCTGATGGACGCGCCTGAGCGCCTTTACAGCAAGGACGTTCTCGCCAGCGCCTGGTACACCCTGCAGGATGCCCGCAAGATTGACAATCCGGGGCCGCGCCTGCAATCACAAATGGAGGCGGTCGATCGCGCCATCGCCCTCGCGCGTCAGCCGATCACCGTGCAGCTTAGCTCAGACAGGCTGACTGACGTGGTGGTTTACCGGGTTGGCGAGATGGGCAACTTTGAACAGAAAACCCTGCGGCTGACGCCCGGTGACTATACCGTGGTCGGTCGCCGCGAGGGCTACCGCGACGTACGCAAAATACTCCGCGTGCGACCGGACAAGGGGGCTGTCAGCCTCGATATTCGTTGTACCGACAAAATCTGAGTGCGTTCAGAAATAATAATGATGCCGTTGAAAGGACGTTGAATGAGCGACAGGGAATCCGACAGTAACGCGAACCACGAGCTTATCAAGCCGTCGAGCTTTCAGCCGCCGGAAGCGGGAGCATCGACTGCGCCCGCGCGCAGCGGTCGACCACTGTACTGGATTGTCGGTGCGCTGCTGTTTCTGCTGCTGGCGGGCCTGTGGTTTGTGCTGACCGCCAAGGCGGTCAAGGTGCAGGTGGAGCCCGCTGGCGCTGAAATCTCAATCAGCGGAGGGCTGGTGCTGGAGCTGGGCGGTAACTATCTGGCGCGTCCCGGCGACTATCTGCTGCGCCTTGAAAAGACTGGCTACCACGTGCTGGAAGAACGCATTGCGGTTCAGGCCAATGACGACAACCTGTTCAAGTTCAGCCTGAAAAAACTGCCCGGTGTGTTGACGGTCAGCTCGCAACCTGAATCAGCCCGGCTGGAAATTGACGGCAATGCCCGGGGTTACACCCCGGTGTCGGATCTGGAGCTGGAGCACGGCAGCTATACCTACAGGCTGACAGCACCCCGCTACCAGCCGGCCACGGGCACCATTGATATCGAAGGCATGGCGCGCCAACAACGCTTGCACGTGGAGCTGGAGCCGGGCTGGGCGGATATTACGGTGCGCTCCAAACCCGAAGGCGCCACCCTGAGTGTCGATGGGGTAGAGCAGGGGGTTACCGGCCCGGACGGCGTGGTCGCAGAAGTGATGCCCGGCAAGCATGTTCTCAAACTTCGCCTGCCGGGTTATCAGGACTGGGAATACTCGCTGATTACCGAGGCTAACAAAGCCCAGCAGCTTCCGCTGGTTACCCTGCAACCCAGTTACGCCACGGTCGAGGTGAGCAGCCGGCCAGCGGGCGCGCAAGTGCAGGTAAACGGTGAATACCAGGGCGCAACGCCACTGACCATCGAATTGAGACCGCAGGCGACAACGGAACTGACCCTGAGCAAGCCCGGCTACCGGACGCTGAAAAAACAACTGGCTCTGCCCAGTGGCAGTCGCGAACAGCTGGAACTGACTCTGCAGCCGGTGGTGGGCGAGATTCAGGTCAGCGCCACGCCGGCGGATGCCTTGCTCTATATCGACGGCGTGTTGCGCGGTCGCGCCAATCAAACGATTCAGCTCACAACCACAGAGCATAAACTCGAAATTCGCCGCGAAGGTTATGCGAGCCACCGCCAGAGTGTTACGCCGCGCTCGGGTTTCAAACAGCAGGTAAAAGTGAATCTGCTGACCGAGCGTGAAGCCTTTCTCGCCCAGTTTCCAAAACGCATTCGCACGGCGACCGGCGACGAGCTGGTGCTGATTGAGCCGGGCGGGCCCTTTGCGATGGGCTCACCGCGCAGGGAGCAGGGCCGGCAATCCAATGAAGTGCAGCGCGACGTAAAACTGACGAGACTTTATTATCTGGCCACCAAAGAAGTCACCAATGAAGCGTTTCGACAGTTCAGGGCCGCGCATTCGTCCGGCATTGTGCAACGCACAACACTGGATAACGATAACTACCCGGTCGCCCGGGTCAGCTGGAGCGATGCCATAGCTTTTTGTAACTGGCTAAGTCGGCGCGACGGCCTGCCGGAGGCCTATCGCAACGGTCAGCTGATTACGCCGGTGAACACCGGTTACCGTTTGCCGACCGAGGCGGAGTGGGTGTGGGCGGCGCGCTACTCCGGTGGTAAGGGCGAGCGGCGTTACGCCTGGGGCGATGATATGCCGCCAACCGGCAAGGCCGGCAACTACGCCGATATCAGTGCTCAGGGTGTGGTCGACAAAACCCTGAGCAGCTACCAGGACAACTATGTCGCGGCGGCGCCGGTAGGCAAGTTCGATCCGAACCCGCTGGGTTTGTACGACCTTGGGGGGAATGTCAGCGAGTGGATGAACGATGTCTACAGTGTTGAAGCCTCAATGGCGGTGGAAGCCGACCCGCTGGGTGCGGGTGCAGGAAAATTACATACCATTCGCGGTTCCAGCTGGCGTCATGGGCGCATTACCGAACTGCGTCTGGTTTACCGGGACTCAGGTGAGGAGGGGCGTGATGATGTGGGGTTCAGACTGGCGCGCTATGCACATCCCAAAGCCGACTAAGCAGGCGACAGCGCTGTGGCTTTGCTTGAGCGTGATGCCGGGGGTGGTATGGGCGCAGCAGGACGCGTCTGAGCCAGGCGAGCCTGCGCAGGCAGAACAGCGGGAAACCGAGTCGGCGCCGAGCGAGGGCGAAAAACAGGGCACAGAGCCACGGGGTGATTCGACGCCACCTGCGCCCCGGGCCTTCAAACCCTCGGAAGAAGTGCACGCTGATACGATACTGACCATGCCAGCCGATTTTTGATAACAGGCGAAAAGAATGAAGATCCGACTGTCCAACGACTTTCTCTACCAGCTGTTTGCCCTGCTGATTTCCGTGATTGTGGTGCACACCGCCTATGTCACGGTAATCCGGCCCGAGGCACGTTTGATCGAACTGGAACAGCAGCAACAGATCGCCGAAAACCCGGACTACCTGCCCGAGCGCTCCCTGCTGGTGATCATCCGCGATTTCGAACAGGAGGCCTGTTTTATTCTGCTGTTCTGGGCCTTTGCCCTGTTAATCATGAAAGCCGTGGCGGTCAGCCGTCAGCGCGACCAACTCGACCAGAATCTGATTCAGGTGTCGGAGGGTGAAACGATACTGCCCGAAGATGCACGCCATCACGCGCGGATTATAGAGGCGCTGCCGGAGCCGGAGCGCAGTTATCTCTACCCGCGCACGCTGCTTACGGCGCTGCGCCGCTTTCGTTCCACGCGCAATATCCAGAATGTGGCGGACGCCATTACCCATAGCTGTGAGGCTGAAATTGAACGCCTTGAGTCGGAGCTGTCGATGATTCGCTATATCGCCTGGGCGATTCCCTCGATTGGTTTTATCGGCACCGTGCGCGGTATTGGTGAGGCTCTGGGCCTGGCGCACAAAGCTCTGGAAGGGGATATCAGTGGGGTTACCGCCAGTCTCGGGTTGGCTTTCAACTCAACCCTTATCGCGCTGGTGCTTTCCATCATCCTCATGTTTGCGCTTTACCAATTGCAGTTAATGCAGGAGCGCCTGGTGCTTGATACCCAAACCGCCTGCGACCGCGGGCTGATTCAGAATTTGCAGAGCCAATAATGCTGATACTCGATTTTAACGACAGCGCGCTGCGCCTGTTTGACGACGACCAGCTCCTCGCCAGCTCTCCGGCCTGCGCGGTGCTCGACGGTGAGCACTTTTTGCTGGGTGAAAAAGCACTCGCCAAATCGCGGCTTAATCCGCGCGCAACCTATCTGAAGTTCTGGGAACAGCTCGATCAGCAGCCCCTGAATCGGCCGGCGGGCAGTGCGCGCAGTCACGCCGATATCGCCTACTACCATTTGCGTGATCTGCTGGAGGCTGTAAATACCCGCGAGCGAAAGGTATTGCTGATAGTGCCTGCCCATTACGGCAGTGAACGTCTGGCGCTCTTGCTTGGCATTGTGCAAGCCTGTTCGTTAAGCGTAACGGGCATTGTCGAAAGCGCCGTGCTGGCGGCGGCCTCAACACCTGCAGCAGCTGACCGTGAGGAAACGCTGCGCTATCTGGATATAAGTCTGCACCGGGTCATTGTCACCGACATCAATCGCAACGGTCATTGGCAGACGGGTACCGCCAGAGAGCTGTGGACGCCCGGTTTGAGCTGGTGTATCGAGCAATGCATTCATCAGATCAGTCAGCGCTTTCTGCAGGAGACCCGCTTTGACCCTTTGCATGAGGCGGCCAGTGAGCAGCGCCTGTTTGATCAACTACCCGGCTGGTGGCAGACCTTTCGGGATCATCCCAAACTGACCGTGGAGCTACCTGCGGGGCTGCGCCAGCACCGTATCGAATGGCGTCGTGAGCAGGCGGAGCTTGCGCTGGACAGCTGTTATCAGGAGCTGCAGAAGGTTGTGCAAGAGGCCTCGGGGCGGGTATTGATCAGTCATCGGCTGGCCGCGTTGCCGGGGCTGGTTGAGACGCTGCAGCCTTGCGGCAACACGCTGGTTTTATCGGATACTGCGCTCATCGACTGCGCGCGCGAGCAGCAGGAGCGGTTGTGCAGTGATGCAGAGGCACCGCTGTGGGTAAAGCAGTTGCCGCTGTCGAGTGCATCAGTTGAACCCTGTGATACAGATGCAGACGCAAATCGCAGCGATAAAGCGCAGCTCCAGGCAACGCACCTTTTACACAACAGCTGTGCGACGCCCTTGGCCAGCGACGTGCGCTGGCCAGCCGACAAGCCCTTGTTGCACTTTAACTATGTTGAAGGGGAGTATCAGGTAGAGGCGCTGGCAGCGGCTATACAGCTGAATGGACAGCCTCTGGCGGGCGTCGCCACGCTGGCCCTGGGTGATACCCTGCGGACGCCCCAGGGTGAGGTGCAAATGATTCGGGTTGAAAGCGGGCACTGATGCGTCGTCGCCGTGGCTTTGAGCAGTTCAGTATGTCCTTTCTGGATGCCATGTCCTGTGGTCTGGGCGCGGTCATTCTGATTTTTATGATTATCAATCACGCCAGTGAAATTCGCGCCACCGATTCCTACCGGGATGTCGCGCAAAATCTCAGCCTGCTGGAGCAGGAAATCCTGGAAAAGCGCAGTGCGCTGGCCGCTCTGGCCGCCGCCTTGCAGGAAACGGACACCCAACTGGAGGCGGCCAACCGCGAAGCGGCTAGTCTGAAGGAAATTATTGACCAGGAAGACGACTCCGATCAGGAAGTGCGCACCCGGGAAAAAAACATACAGGCGCTGACCAAAGAACTGAAAGCGATAGAAAAGCAGCTCGACACCCTGCGCGACAAGCAAGGCGAGGGTGATGCCACTCGCGCCTTTGCTGGTGAAGGGCGGCGCCAGTACCTGACGGGATTGAATGTGGGGGGCGAGCGGATTCTTATCCTGCTCGACAGCTCCACCAGTATGCTGGGGGAAAAAGTGGTGGAGGTTATTCGCCGGCGCAATATGAGTGATGCCCGCAAGCAGGCCTCGCCAAAATGGCAGCGCGCGCTGAATGCGGTCGACTGGCTCACCACCCAGATTCCCGCCGATGCCCGTTTTCAGATCTACAGCTTCAATACCAAAGTTACGCCGGCGATCAAGGGCAGCGAGGGCAAGTGGCTCGAAACTGAAAAAGGCAAGCAGCTGAGTGAGGCGGTCGGAGCTCTGCGCCGGGTGGTGCCGGAAAAAGGCACCAGCCTCGAGCTCGCTTTTAAAGCGCTCACCGAACTTAGCCCGGCACCGGACAATGTCTTTCTGATTACCGATGGCCTGCCGACTCAGGATGTCAGTGCGTCCCAGAGCGGCGGGGTATCGGGCCGCGAGCGTCTGCGACTGTTTGCGACGGCGGCCAGCCGCCTGCCGAAATCTGTGCCGGTGAATGTCATTCTGTTCCCGATGGAGGGTGATCCACTGGCGGCCAGTACCTTCTGGGCGCTGGCCCGTAACAGTGGCGGGGTTTTTCTGAGCCCCTCGGAGGATTGGCCATGAAGCGCCGTCGTCGCGATACCGAAACTTTTGGCCTGTCTTTTCTCGACGCGATCAGCTGCGGTTTTGGTGCCATTGTGCTGCTGCTGGTATTGACCAAAATTGCCGAACCCACCAAGCAGAAAGATGAGGGGGTTGGCCTGCAGGCCATGGCCGAAAAACTGGCGGCGGAACTGCCGGAACTGGATGGCAAACTCGACAGTCTGGAACAAAAGCTGGCGGAAAAGGGCAAGCGACTTGCAGAAGCTGAACAGGAGCTGGCGAGTATGAGGCCGGAAGCGCGTGCGCTTGAAGCTGAGCGCGCCGATGCGCAGCTGGAAGCCGAAGCCGCGGCCGCTATTGAGAACCGACTGGCGATTGCGCGCCAGCAACTGACTGAAGAAATGAAACGCCTCTACGGCAGCGGGGTGCAGCCGCAGAACCAGTCGGTGGGTGGCATTCCCGTCGACAGCGAGTACATTATTTTTGTTATAGACACCTCGGGCAGTATGCATGGCTACGCCTGGCCGACGGTGATCAAAAAGCTGACCGAAACACTGGACCTCTACCCCAAGGTCAAAGGGCTGCAGATCATGAATGATATGGGCGACTACATGTTCAGCCAGTACGCGGGCCAATGGATTCCGGATACGCCGGGGCGGCGCAAGGCCATTATCAGTCGTATGGCAAGCTGGCAGCCCTTCTCGAATTCCAGCCCGGTTGAG
The DNA here is from genome assembly GCA_002710725.1 of Spongiibacteraceae bacterium. GTDB lineage: Bacteria > Pseudomonadota > Gammaproteobacteria > Pseudomonadales > Spongiibacteraceae > Litorivivens. Next base: position 15,242 of record PAKT01000010.1, on the reverse strand, counting down.
GGTATTACCCGTGCAATCCGGGCCTTTTATTCGGGTGACAAAAAGATCAGTATTTATGTCTTCGGGGACGAATTTACCGGCAATTCCATCCAGTCGGTGCTGGATACGGTGGCGCGGATCAATCCCCGTGGCGCCGACGGCAAACCGCTGGTACGGATTCATGCGGTGGGCTTTCCGGTTCAGTTTACCCGCAGCGGTATTCGTCCAACGGGGGTGCAGTTTTCGATGCTGATGCGGGCCTTGTGCCAGCAGAACGGCGGTACCTTTGTGGGCCTGCAGACTCTGGAGTCGCGATAATGCTGAAAACGCGTTTGCTTGTGATCGCTTCCGCACTGCTGCTCGGCGCCTGCAGTCAGCATGTGGTGTTGCGCGTCGATTTTCCCGAGCCCATTGTCAGTCAATTAGCGCAGCCCGTAATTGTCTATATTGCGCCTGAACTACGTCGTTATGTGCATCGCTATGAACCTGAGCAGGGGACGGATTGGACCATCGTCTTCGGCGATTCTCAGGAAAAGCTGTTTCGGTCGGTGTTTAACGGTATGTTTGAGCAGGTCGAGCTGGTGTTTGATGCCGAGGCGATACCTGAAGATGCTACGGTGTTTACGCCGGTGATGAGAGACTTTCAATTCAGCACGCCGGGGATGAGCAAAACCGACTACTACGAAGTGTGGGTCAAATACTCTCTCCGTCTCAGTCGGGGTAGCGGCAAGCCTCTGCTCGACTGGCCCTTTACCGCCTACGGCCGGGAAGAGGATGGCGGCGGGCGTTCGGCCGCTGGCGCCATGCGCGAGGCCTCGCGTCGAGCCATGCGCGATGCTGCTGCCGCGATTGTCCTGAACTTTCTGAGGCAGCCGGCGGCGAAAAAGTATTTTGCGGAAACGACCACGGCCGACAGCGGGCGCAATTCGCCATGAAGCCTTGTGTACGCCTTCCGTTATTGCTGCTGACCATTGTGCTTGGAGGCTGTGTCAGTTCTTCGGTAGAGCAGCTGCGCAAGGCACCGGTGGGTGTCTTGAAAAAAGGCGAGACTATCGTCGTGCTCGGTCGCCGTCAGAATTTCCGGCATCAGACTGAGGCGGATTTCACCCGCTGTGTGCAGCGGACGCTTACCCGCAAAAAACTGCCAGTCAAAGCCGAGCAGAAATTCATGGACGAAATGTTCCCCTGGTTTCAGCCGCGCATGGCGCCGCGCACGGCCGAAGCTCTCGCCAAGCGCCTGCAGGAACCGGTTATCGCCGAGCGTCTGAAACAAACCGGTACCCGCTATATTGTGTGGCTCGACGGTATTACCCGTCGCGGCGAAGACGGCGGCAGCCTGTCCTGCAGTGTGGGGGCCGGCGGAGGCGCCTGTCTGGGATTGCTGTGGTGGGAGGACGATGCGGAATACGAAGCAGTGATCTGGGATATGCAAACCCTGAAGTCCATGGGCAAGATATCGGTGGAAGCCAGCGGCACGTCCTACGTGCCGGCAGTCATCATCCCGATTCCGCTGGTAGCGCCGACCCAGTCCGCCGCCTGCCGGGGCGTCGCTACCCAGATCGGCGAGTTTCTGACCAAAGCGATTGAGTGATGCTTCAGCACTGCTAGCGGCGCCAGCAATCGGCCACAGTCACGCCGGACGCGGCATTATCCAGAGATTTTACCCCGGCTGAGTTCAGCTCGAAGTTGCCGCATTTGTCGCCTAGCATGTTGCCTGTGCGCGTAGCGCGCAGAGTGAAGCTGTTGGCGGCTGCCGCGGTTGCGGAAATCGTATAGTAGGTGCTGCCGCCGGCGTTGACCGTGGTACGGAATACCGAGGCAATATTGTTGCTCGTATCCAGATAGGAGCCGTTTACAGAATAGTAACGCTCCAGGGCCTGGGCGCCTTCCAGCAGGGCGGCGGTGGCCTCGGCGCGCTTGGCCTTGGCGGCATGCTCAACATAGCTGGGGTAGGCGATGCCGGCCAGAATGCCGATGATGGCCACGACCACCATCAGCTCCATAAGTGTGAATCCGTTTTGTCTGTGCATTGGCTATCCCTATTTCAACTGACGCCAGGATTGTCGGCCGAGGTCTCCGCTACTGCCTTTCTCGCGGGTTACGCCGATGTTGCCACTGGTGCCGGATGTGTATTTGTACTCTTTTTCACCCGCGCCGATGATACCCGGAGTTTTAATCATCTCCTCATGCCCCAGCCCGCTGACAGGAACCCAGGTGCCATTGAGCTTGATGTAATCACCGTCGGTAAATCGAGTATCGTCATTGATGTCGAATACTGAATAGGCCAATCGGCCACCATTATTGGCATCAACTTCCATAAGCCAGCCATTGCCGCCAACACCGCAGGGGTCACTGTCTGGGATATTGGACGTGAATATGATGCGTCCGTCACGCAACACCGCGCGAGAGTATACCCGTTCGCCATCACCGTTTGTCGCTCCCGGCGACAACAGCTTCAGTCGCCAGCCGTGGGCGACCGGCGTGCCTGCGCTATTATTGCTCACAACACGAACTTCTTGCGATGTCGACGTGTTGTCGCTGTCATCTCCGACATTGTTCTGCAGGGTGCCGGTACCTTCATAGATGATGGTTTGGGTGATCAGATCTGCGCGACTTACCTGGCTACCTTGATCGCGAATGCCGTAAAAGTCCTGGATCTGCGGGTTCGGAGGTACTTCGGCGTCAGTCGTTTCGAAGTATTTTCCAGTACCGAAATACACCATCAGACCACTGGTCTCGTGGCGACCGACCGTGGGTTGCGCCGTGATCGGCTGCGGGTTGCCGTTGTCGTCTACCGCTTTAAATAGCGGCGCAGGATTGCCGTTATTCTGTATGGCAACATCCCAGTTATTTGTATTGTTACCCGTCAGGTCGAATTTCCACAGGTTTCCTTTGAGATCACCGGCATAGACGTAATCAGTAATACGATCACGATCCTCGTCGACCGGTATCACCGAGGCAAGCCCGTTACCATTGCCACTAACTTCGGTATCAATGGCCTTGATAAGTGCGCCGGTTGCAAGGTCCACTATCATAAGTTTGACGGTATCGCCGGAGTTGTAACCATTTCCGAAAATAGCGACCCATTTATTATTGGCATCAAGTCTCGCAATCACGGGATTGCTCATGGTAACACCAAGTTTGTCGGTGGATGAGCCATTGGATGCAAATTCCCACATAAATTTGCTTGCGCCCATATTGCTGGGGTCTGTTACATCCAGCGCAAATACTGAGCGGCCTCCAGCGCCGGTTGCTCCGACGAGGATGGTTTTCCAGCTGTTATTCAAATAGGCATCGCCGGCACTGGGTGAGCCGTCTACAAAATATCGGTGGCTGTAGTCAGGGTCGGCTAGCTCTGCAAGCCCGCTGTACACGGATCGTGGGATAAACCCGAATACCTCCTCCCCTGTGTTTGCGTTAAAGCCATGCAACATGCCGCCATTGCTGCCGACGTAAAGCATAGCTGTGCGGCCAGCTTTGCCGCTGGATTTATCCGTCAGGTAGGTAGGGTAGGCTGCTCCCTCCGCCCCGCCAAGCTGAGCGTATCCAAAGTTCTCTGAGTTGCCGACAAAGAAGGGGTCTGAGTTAACAATGTCTGCCAGTAGCTTTTCGCGGATACGTAGTCCGGAACCTTCGTTGGTATCATCACCGCGCAGCCAGTTGAGCAGAGCCTTGCCGTCTGCATCGGAGCTGCCATCTTTCAAGGCCGCTCTCTGGGTGCTGTGGAGGCTATCCCAATTGCCATCGGTAAAGTCCAGCGCTGAAGTGAGGAGGCTGCCGGCTGTCCCCTGAGAGGTAAAAACATTGCGTGATCCGTGAGCGGGTATCTTACCCGTTGTATCGGTGTTCCAGACCTGGCTTTTCAGTGATCCGTCAGGGTTAAGATCAAACGCAACCAGCTGCCCTGACCAATCGCGGGTATCGAACCGGGCCTGAAATACCAGTGTGCCGGTATCGAGTCGGGTAGAGTTGGTGGCGATAGAGGAGGCCGACGAGCGGGTTTCCACTGCGATAGTCTGAAGTACCGTCGCAAGCTCGTTTGAAAAATCTTCGGGGTTCGCGGCGTTAAAGAAGCCGCCGCGGCTGTTCAGCGCGGCGTGCAGCAAGTCATCGCTCCGGGCTCTGCATGCGTCATCGCCCGCGCCACTATCGGTACAGTTGCTGTAGCTTGATTTTGGATCCAGCCAGTTGATCGTTGTTCCGTCCTCTATTGCCTTGAAGGCAGCATCGGGGTCTTCTTTTCCGCTCACACCCAAGCCCACGCCATACACCGACATGTGCTGCCAAAAGGCTGGGTTTTTCTTGAGCGGCGCAACATTGTTATCCAGGTCAGGGCGTAGATCCCGGTTCCAGTAATACATGGCAACATCTGCCAGAGTGTTGTCTCTGTTGTCCTTAAAGGGTTCAGAGGCTTTATATTGATAGCTGAGGCCATTTGGCCCCGTTATTGTTGGTCCGTCAGAGCCGTCAACATTTTTTCGGGCGTTGGCTTCGTCCGCGTCATTGCTGCTGCCGCCAGACCAGTAACCGTCAGTCATCAATACCGTATAGCTTCGGCGGCAAGAAGAGTGTTCCGTATTGTCGTCTGTGCCTGGGTTTGCGCCCCAGGGCCCCTTGTTGTCGCTGCGTTCAAAGTACTGCCCAGCCTTATCCAGGGCATAGCGCAGCGGTGTGCCCGCAGCGGATAAGGTCCTTTCGTAGAGATTGTCGAAGAAATCTTCCCTGTCACTTCCCTGGAAGACTCTTACGCCGTCATCGATGACATCGGTACTGACACCGTCTACATCGTTGCTATCTTGGTTAAGCGTACCAAAACCAACGCGCATACCGGATCCCTGCTGTACAAAAGCAAAACCGATGCCTGCCCGCGCAGCAAGAATGCGTGATCTGTAATAGGTGTACCAATTGGCAAAGTTCTGGATTTCTTCTTCATAGGTGCAGGTTGCGTTGTCTGCATCGGCACAGTCGTGGCGAAATTCCCTGCTATGCCCGGTGTATGTGTCTGCGCCGCCATCAGATTGTCGTTTGATTTCTACACGCTGGTAGTTGGCAATCTTCCATTTTTCGCTTTCACTGTCGCCGCCGCTATACCAATAGTAGAAGGCAGGCCAAAAACGTTCGGTTCTTTCTTGAAGGTTGCAGTCGTTGGGTTTGGTGCATTCAACCCATTTGTCGCTATTTGTATTCCCGTTCATTTGAAAGCTGTTTTCCTGCTGCAGGTTTCTGCTGCCTTTACTTTCATCCATCGGGTTGTGGTACGCCTGCGATGGGTTCTCTGCCTGGAACAGTGTGCCATCCTCCTTGGTCCACGGTTCATACGTGGTGGAGGGGTTGTAATAAATGGAGTTGTTCTGGGGTGACCTGGTAATGGCATTGAATATTGCCGCGTCGCCGGAGGTATTGAATGTGGGAACCCGGTTGGTGTAGTCACTGCCGCCATACAGGTCGTTTGCCCGGGGGTATATATACCGCGCGCTGAGGTAGGTAAGATCATCCGGCATAAGCTCAAACTGCATGGACCCGGAGTCGTCAAGCAGGAACATTACGTTGGGTTCACTTTGACGGGTGAGGAACAGTGGAACTTCGGCAATATCTACGCCGGTTGGATCAGTGGGATCAGTGGGATCAGTGGGATCAGTTGGATCAGTCGAGTCACAGTCTGCTTTTTTTCCCGTGACGGTAAAAACGGCTCGGCACCCACCGGACGTATTAATTTTGTTGCCAACGACCCGATACTGCCCTGAACTGTCGCAATCAAATTTATCATTTTGTGGGGCAACGTCAGTAATGGTGATTTCAGAGAATTCTGAAAACGTGTGTGACCTTGGGTGTTTTTTGTGACCGATTCTTTCTGACGCTTCAGCTGTGCAGTCTTGAGATGCTGCAGGCGAACTGACTGCGAGCAGCGACAAGGCTGTAACAATGCAATAAGCGAATTTAAGGCTTTTTTTTGCTTCGCGGGTAACAAATAGATCGTTCATTTCGCTGGCCTCTATTGTCATATTCATTGCGGTATACCCGTTAGATCGTGTCGGATAGTCAGAGACTGAATATGATTGTCGCGTTCTTCGAAGCTCACTATCTGCCCCACGCGAAGATGGGAGATCTTTTGCTGTTCGCCTCCTCTAGCAATAGCGTTCTCGGTGATGCTATAGGTAATCTGGTCAATTTCTATAAGCCCGCGCTCAATCTTCAGGGCCGATATTTGCCCCGTCGATTTTTCGCTCACCGCAAACGGAGAGGCCGACAAGGCGACCAAAAACAGTGCGACCAGAGGAAACAGTCGGCGCATATTTTCAGGCAGTTTAGTCTTTGGCATGCTAGTTTCTCCGATAAGTTGTTTGCAGAACCACCATGCTGTTTGGTGATATGCCGTAACCCCGCGCTGTTATCCTATAAAACTCATAGGTTTCCAGTGGCTTGTTTGCATCCAGAGAGGCCTGCGGATTTTCCACGGCGGTGTATCGCTCAATAACGTACTCTGGCTGTTTGGCGACCTTGTCGAGATTTTTAGCAATCGCTATCCAGTCGTTGGAGTTGCGATTGTTCCAGTCGGGTGTTTGGCAGGCCGTGCGTGTATCGCTTCCGGCGCAAATTTCGTAGCGCCCATTGGCTCCGTTAAAGGCTCCCACGCTGGCGCCTTCAAGCACATCTTCGGCCACGCGAACAGCAGCCTCCGCCGCTTGAAAGGCAGCGACGGTATCGCGGGTATTGCCGGCGAGCCGCTCCTGCAGGGTGGACATCTGCATTGCCGAGCTGGCGACAATGGTAAGGATCAGCATCAATACCAGAGTTACCACCAGCACCATACCCTGCTGTCGTCTGTATGAGGTATTCATGGGTCTGTTCCTCATTTCAGTTTGTTGCGAATGGTAAAGACATTGGAAATGGCGCGCCGATAGCGGCCGTCGTTGTTTTGTACTGCTGCGCCATTGAAGGTGACCACCTGCGCAATATCGCTGCCCGTCTGGGCGACCACATTTTCCTGGTCGCTGACCAGCAGGATCTCTATTTTAACGCTCAATACGTTTTCCCAGTTGGCGACATTGTTGGCCGTGCGGTAGACGTCGACGCCGTTGTCGTTATCAGTGTCCTCGCCAAAGGTGAGCTGCATATTTTCCACCCCTTCCACCAGTTCGTAGGCCGCAGGCGCGGCACCGCCGCTGCCTGCGCTGCGGCGCTGAACGTAGAGCGCGTGAATGTCATTGCCGCCGTCGGTATCGCGCCCGGTATCGCGGACAAAGTAACTGACCGACTCAAAGCCAAAAACTTCGGCGTCGGGCCCATAGGCTTTGCTCAGGTTTACATCAGTGTTGACGCTTTGCGGGTGAGTGATCGTGACAGTGCCGGAGCTGTTGGACACATTGTTGGCGACAAACAGATCTGCATTCAGACAATCTGTGATCATCAGATAATCGTACTGTTGGAAACCGAGTGGATTGCCGTCAATCTGAATGTTGGCGTTCATAGCCGCCATGTTTCCGGTCAGCCTGACTGATTGGCTAGTCGCGCGACGCAGAGTGATGACATCGGTGTTGGGCACTGCGTTCCATGCGTTGCCGGCAGCAACGTTATTGCTGCCTCTGACGACATTGTTCAGGTCAAACACGATATCGGCAGGCACGTTGCCGGAAGGGTAGTCTGCGATGTTGTTAACCGGCACATTGCTTAGCGAGGCGCAGCCCATATAGCCCGCCATTCGCAAGTCTTTACCGAGAAAGTGAATGGCGTAACGCCCGGCTTCCTGTATCTGAGACAGGGAATCCTGGATGCGATAACTGGTGTTGGCGGCGACCAGCGTTTGTATGACGGCTGCGGTAAGGAGTAGCCCGAGGGTGATGGACACCATCAGCTCGACAAGTCCAAAGCCCGCCATGTTCTGATTTGATTTTATTGTTCTCATCATAGCTCCGTCTCAAAGCTGAAGCTTTCCAGGCTTCCGCTGCCCGCTTCCCTGGTTTCATTCAAACGGCTTTCATCCCATTGCACGGTGACGGTAATGGACGATCCGTTGCGCACGACCGCACCATCGCCGGCGGGTAGTCGCCCGGCCAGCTCGTTCAGCCATTCGCGCAGGTCTGTCTCGGGAATGGAGTTGCCGTTGGGAGCATTATCGGCCAGTGCGATATCGTAGCTCCCGTTCAGCGCCGCTGCGCGATTGGCGCGCATCCGATCGATAACGTCGTAGGCCAGCATGGTGGCGTGGGAGCGGGTGTTGGCAATGTGGTTGAACTTTACCGAGTTCATCTGCAGGCTGGCCGCACCGAGCACGCCAATAACGGTGACCAGCACGGCAACTAACACTTCTATTAGAGTGGCGCCGGTTTGGCGCCTGTTCGCTGTCAGGGGCATGAGCGTTCCTCCACACTGATGTGGCCGGTGTGTCTTAGGCGGATGTTTCGGTCCAGGCTGCAATGAGCCGGATTGGTTCTATAGTTAAAGATAAACACCGTACCGGGGGTGGCATTCAGAAAGCCTTCGCTGGTAAAGGTGAAATTACTGACATTGCTGGTAACGGAAAGGTCGGCATTGCTACGAAATGCACCGAACTCGCGCAATTCTTCACCGGCATCGTAGGTGGCGTCGCCATCCGCATCCACCCAGATGCGAAATCCCTTTTCCCAGTCGCTGCCAGACAGCGCCGACAGATTCACATCAAGGCCGCGGGTAATCGCTTCGGATCGCGCCAGATTGACCGTTTTGACCAGCTCGCGGTGCTCGGTAGTCGCGCGCGACCGGTCAATAAAATCGGTCATGCTGGGTATGCCGAGCGTCAGTACAATTGCGAGTATCGCAACGGTAAAAAGCAGCTCAACCAGGGTGAAACCGTTCGTCTTCATGGGCATGTCCTAACGGAGTATCAGCCAGTGAAATGAGAGCGCCGGTGCGCTGACGAGAAATAATGTCAGCCCTGCCCAAAGCAGGGTATGAAGACGACTGCTGCCTTGTTGGGATGGCTGAAACAAGGCCATGATGCGAGCCTCCACATGGCCACCGACAAAGGTCGCCGCGGCATGGGGCAGGCGCTGGCTCTGCAAGCGGGCTATTTTCAACAGCGTTCCGGCCACCTGATCGTCGGGCAGCTGTTTGGTCGCTTCCTGATCGCAGGCCTGTTCGCAGAGCAGGGTGTAGTCGTCGAGCTGGCGACGAACCAGTCGGCTGGGCAATACCGAGGTGAACATGCGAATCAGCAGCTGATGCAGGCCGTCCCGGCGCCTGCGATGAGCTTCTTCATGGCTGAGGATGCATTCCACGTCATCCTTGTCACACTGTGCCAGCAGGCCTTCGGTGAGATAAATGCGGGGTTTTAGCCAGCCGATGGTAAAGGCGGCGGGAGTTTCTACCGCCAGCGAGCTGTAGCGTCCGGCCGGCGTGCTGGTCAGCTGCAATTGCCGGCTCAGTCGCTGGGCCGGCAACCAGTAGCGGTAGTAAATGGTAAGGCAGCTTAAAACCAGCCAAGCGCTGATGATGGCGGCGGGCGGGCCGACCAGAGCTCCGGCATTGAGATTGAAGCCACAGCCTCCTGTCAGGCATTGCGGGTCCTGCTGCATCAGATTGAGCATGGGAGCAAACAGCAACAGGCAGCTCACCAGAGCTGAAAAGGCTGGCAGCGTTATCCAGCTGAACAGCAGGCGACTGCCGCCCGCCGGGTGCAGGCCCATTATGACCGGTCTCACCAGCGGGTAGAGCAGGTTGGTGGTAAACGCGAACAGTATCCAGATCGCGAGCCAGGTGAACACTATACCGGGGATAAAGTCAGTCATCGTTCTGCAACCGTTGTTGTTTGCGTTCCTGGATAAGCTTTTCCAGGCGATTGAGGGTGGTGTCGTCGACGCCTTCTGCGAAATCCACAAAGCTCGACAGAACAGGTTCGAGATTGCCAAGCTGAAGGCGGTCTATAACTGCGCCGATCAGTGAGCTTGTGAGCTCAGAGCGCGCGACACGTGTGCTGTAGGTGTAGGCATGACCTTGCTTCTGGCGTTGTAGCAGGGATTTTCTGTACAGCCGCTCGAGGGCTGATTGCACGGTATTGAGCCCCGAGCGACCGTCCAGCCGGGCGTGGAGATCCTTGACCGATTGGTGGGGCTGTTCCCATAGGGCGTTGAGGAGCTGAAGCTCGAGTTCACCCAGCTTGGGGAGTGTGTTGCTGTCCGCGCGCGACTTGCTCATAGCAGAGCTACCGCAAACTGGAGCGTGATCGCAAAGTGTCCAGCCACAAAAAAACCGATTGTTAATCGGTTTTTTTGTGGCTTCTGGGTATCAGGTAGGTTGCGGGTGAAGCAATACCGGGTCAGGAGGGTGGCTTTCGCTTTCTTCCTTAAAATTCCCATACCTGTAAAAAGCAGTTCCTTGAATAGGCCAATTTAATGGAATATTCACGTTTGTCAAATCCGGGATTACCGAAGTGTGGTGTGGTGCTAATTGTTCAGTGTCTTTAGTGACCTTGAGCTTAGCCATTTCGACCCCATATAGTGCCAATAACCCACTGAATCAGGCGGATGCATGGCTGACGACGCGAATACTGACAATGTGACAACAGACAATGCTTTGAACGGGGAAATGGTCGATGGCGGGCACAGTCTCGTCATCCCGGATTCGGTGCTGCCTTCAGTGCTTTACCTCATGCCGGTTCCCAAGCGCCCCTTCTTTCCGGCCCAGATCCAGCCCATTCTGCTGGAGATGAAGCTCTGGCAGGAAACCCTGGAAAAGGTCGGTAATAAGCAGAACCACGTGATGGGGCTGCTCTACTGTGGTGACGACAATCCGGCCAGCCTGGATACCGAGGCCGCGCCGGCCATTGGCACGGCCGTGCGTGTACACCACGCCCATCAGGAGGGCGATACCGCCCAGATCGTCGTGCAGGGGCTTAAACGCTTTCGCATTCGCCGCTGGATCAATCGCAAGCCGCCCTACATTGTTGAAGTGGACTACCCGGACAACATTGGCGATCGCGACGACGATGAAGTGAAGGCCTATGCCATGGCGATCATCCGAGCGATCAAAGAACTGCTCGCCATCAACCCGCTGTACAGCGAGGAGCTGAAACAATACCTGTCGCGTTTCAGCCCCAACGAGCCCTCCCTGCTGGTCGATTTTGCGGCAGCCATTACCAGCAGCGCCAAGGGTGATGAACTGCAGGAGATTATCGAAACCCTACCCTTGCTCCGGCGCATGGAAAAAGTCCTGTCGTTGCTCAAGCACGAGCGTGACGTTGCCGAATTGCAGAGCAAAATCAGTGATCAGGTCAATGAAAAAATAAGCGCCAACCAACGCGAATTTTTTCTGAAAGAACAATTAAAGGTTATTCAGAAAGAGCTGGGCATATCCAAGGACGACCGCACCGCCGATGTGGAAGAGTTTCAGGAGCGCCTCAAGGACAAGAACTTACCGCAGGCGGCGCGCAAGAAAATCGACGACGAGCTGCGCAAGCTACAGGTGCTGGAAACCGGGTCGCCAGAATACGGCGTTACCCGCAACTATCTGGAGTGGGCCACCGCGCTGCCCTGGGGCGTTTACTCGGAAGACCAGCTCGATCTGCAGCACGCGCGCAAGGTGCTCAATCAACACCATCAAGGCCTCGACGATGTTAAAGAGCGCATTGTTGAATTCCTGGCGGTAGGTAAATTCAAAGGCACTGTCGCTGGTTCCATCATCTTGCTGGTGGGGCCGCCGGGCGTGGGCAAGACCTCCATCGGCCGCTCCATTGCCGATGCGCTGGGCCGCAAGTTCTACCGTTTCAGCTTAGGCGGTATGCGTGACGAGGCAGAAATCAAAGGTCATCGGCGCACCTATATCGGCGCCATGCCCGGCAAGCTGGTGCAGGCCCTGAAAGACGTTGAAACCGCCAACCCGGTCATCATGCTGGACGAAATCGATAAAGTTGGCGCGTCCTATCAGGGCGACCCTGCTTCTGCATTACTGGAGGTGCTTGATCCGGAGCAGAATGTCGAATTTCTCGATCACTATCTGGATATGCGCCTTGACCTGTCCAAGGTGTTGTTTGTGTGTACCGCCAACCAGCTCGATACCATCCCGGGGCCTCTGCTCGACCGCATGGAAAGCATTCGGCTGGCAGGCTATCTGGCTGAAGAAAAACTCGAGATTGCACGCAAGCACCTGTGGCCGAAACTGTTGCAGCGAAGTGGCATTGCCAAAAAGCGCCTCAGCATTAGCGCCGCCGCCCTGCGCCATGTGATTGAAGGTTACGCCCGGGAAGCCGGTGTTCGGAATCTGGAAAAACAGCTGGGCCGCATCGTGCGCAAGTCGGCGGTCAAGCTGCTGGAGGACGATACCCTGACATTGAAGGTCGGCGTCGAGGATGTGGAGAACTTTCTCGGCAAGCCGATCTTCAAAAAGGAGAAACCCCAGCGCGGCGTGGGTGTGGTCAATGGCCTCGCCTGGACCGCCATGGGTGGTGCCACACTGGGCGTCGAGTGCTCCCGGGTGCACAGCCTGAATCGCGCCTTCAAACTCTCCGGCCAGCTCGGCGATGTGATGAAGGAATCGGCGGATATCGCCTACAGCTATGTGATCGCCAACCTGGAACACTTCGGCGGTGACCCGAAGTATTTCGATGAGGCCACCGTGCACCTGCATGTGCCGGAAGGCGCCACGCCCAAAGACGGCCCCAGCGCCGGCGTCACCATGGCCAGCGCCCTGCTGTCACTGGCCTTGAACAAGCCGCCCAAGGCGGGCTTTGCCATGACCGGTGAGCTCACCTTGACCGGACAGGTCTTGCCCGTAGGCGGTATTCGGGAAAAAGTGATTGCGGCGAAACGCATCGGCATCAAAAAAGTGATCTTGCCCGAAGACAATCGACGCGACTTTGACGAATTGCCGGACTATGTGAAAAAGGGCGTGACGGCGTATTTTGCCGAAAATTTTGAAAATGTGCGGGAGCTGCTTTTCTAAGCCTGTTGTGGCTCAAGCCCCGTGACATTTCTTGAATTTTTTCCCGCTGCGACACCAGCAGGGATCGTTTCGAGCGAATGTCAGGGGCGGTAAAAACTCACCGCTGACGTAAATCCAGCGGCCATCGCGGCGCTCGAAGGTGGAGCATTCGTGCAGCTGTTGAACATCCGTATCACTTTCGTAGAACGCGCTAAATTCAACGGTGTTTTCAGTGGATTTGAGGATGTGGAGGGCAAGCCAGCGCGTGCTGTTGCAGCTGTCTTCCAGTTGGGCTCTTTCCTTGATGGCGTGCGGCTCCGGCGCGCTGGTCTGCAGCAGGTAATCAACCTTTGCCAATGCAAAGGCGCTGTAGCGCGAGCGCATAAGCGCCTCGGCGGTGGGGGCTGCGATGCTGCCCTCCAGAAAGGGTTGGCAGCATTCGGAGAAGGCCTGTCCCGAACCACAGGGACAGGTTGTGGGGTCGGCCATAATCAGAAAGGAAGACCCGGATCAGAATTGTCACTCTGCTGCTGATCGCAACCTTCGCTGTTGTGATAAAGCGTATTGTCTTTTACCAGCACGTTATTGATCCACTGGTTGACCAGCGCTACGGCTTCTTCGTCGACCACGCTTCGACCCAGTGGCGGCATTCGGGCTGCCGCAGAGCTGGCGTCGGGGCCGATCCGGAACGCGACAATCGAGTCCATGGCGTTAGTGGGGTGGATATCAAAGGTGCGACGGCCGCTGCCTTCCTGCCCGGTGGCGGTGGGCTTTTTGCAAATGCCGTAGTTTTCGTAGCTGGCCAGATCCGGTAGCGCGTTCAGGTAAAAGCCGGTATTGGATGCAAAACCACTGACGTTATGGCAGTGCTGGCAGTTCACTTCCAGCCAGGCGCGAGCGCGTTCTTCAATGTCGGCATCGCTGCCTGCGGCATGGCCGGAATCGCCGGGCTTGTTAAAGGCCGGAATGCGCTCCAGCTTGGTGGCGATCTGGGTTTGGGCGTTGACGCCGAGATCGGCAGGGCAATCGCTGAGTATGCCGTTGGCACACCACCAGGAGATCTGGTTGCTGCCCTCCACCGGGTGGGTGTTGGCGATGAAATCCGACTCCGGATAATACGGCTTGTTCAGGAAGCGCACTTTGGTGCCAATGGGCACCGCGCCGGGCTCACCTTCTTCCCGGCCGTGGCAGCTCAGGCACTGGTTGGCATTGGGCACCAGATAGTCATCGGTGCTGCCACGGTGAACATTCCCTGAGTCGACGTCGGTGGTATTCCAGGAGATGGATTCCGTGCTGCCTTCCATTTTCAGGCGGGCGACTTTGCGACCGTTTTCTTCCTGCCACAGGTAGGGCAGGCCGACCCAATAGGCCTGGCCGTCGGGGCGCTGACGCTTAATGATCAGCCGGGTTTCAATGGGGCGCTCGGTGTCGGCCTGTTCATCGGCGGCGGCAAAGGTCTTGCTCAGGATGGTGCCGACCGGAAAGTCGAGAGTGATGTTAAAGCCCTTCTGCGAGGTGCTTTCGCTGGCATCGCGATACTGGGCGGATTCGCCCGGCGGCAAAAACAACGCGCGGTACTTCACGGTGTAATCGGAAAACAGCTTGGTGGTGAGCACGAAGGGCACGCCATTGCTGTTCAGCGTGCTGCGCGGCTCTTCCGCGTTGGCAAACAGGTGGTACTGATCCAGGGTCGGGCAGTTAACGCGCAGAGCGGCCGCAAAGTTGACTTGCCCGGCCACGCCGCCTTCACACAGCGCCTTGGTTTCTGCCTCGCTGGGCGCCGGCGCAAAGTTGCCGCTGGGTACAAAGGGTGGGATCACGACCGGCGGCAGCGGGGCAAGGGTTTTGCCGTAGGCCGTCGGGCATTTGTGGGCCGACATATCAAAATCGGAGGCAAAGTTCTGCAGATCGCTTGCGGCCAGCCCCCCGAGAATATGCGTAAAAAAAGCTTGGCCGGATTCCGCGTCTACCGATTCTGGATCTGTGGGGTCGGGTGTTGGCGCAGTGGCGGCTGCGATAACCGCCTCCAGCCCCTTGGTGCCCTTAAAGTTGGCAAAGGTCAGGCTGTCGTTCTCAAACTGATTGTTCTCTGCAATACACGACGCAAACCAGTCCGGCACAATACGCTTGCCCTGGTTGTCGAACTTGTAGGCGTTGTAGCGGCAATCCACCTTGTGGGTGTTGTTGTACAGGGGCTTGCCGCGCGCGTCTTTCGGCACACCTTGGGGGTAGGCGCAGTTTTCATTGCGCGAATCCAGCAGGCCGTCCCAGAGAATATGAGCACCGCGATACCCCGTGCCTCCAGTGGTCAGGCAGGTAGCAGCATTCAAAGGGTTCAGGCAGGCGGCCTGGTTTTTCAGGCCCACCAGGGG
>PAKT01000009.1 GCA_002710725.1 Spongiibacteraceae bacterium | reverse complement strand
TCTGGCCAACCTGCGCCGCGAGTTCGCGGGTCGGGGTCAGAATCAGTGCTCTGGCTTTATTGGGCTTGGCGCCCTCACCGCGGCTAAGCAGTTCCAGGATAGGCAGGGTAAAACCGGCGGTCTTGCCGGTGCCGGTTTGCGCCGCCGCCATCAGGTCCTGCTGTTTCAGCACGACGGGAATGGCCTGGGCCTGAATGGGGGACGGTGTTTCGTAGCCTTTCTGAGCAATAGCTTTTAAAAGGGGTTCGGAAAGGCCGAGAGTGGTAAATGACATAGGGGTTACCAGACGTTCGACGATTCAGTCGAGCCCGAGAACAAAGATAGGTGTCGGTGAATCGTACGAGGATAAATGGTGCCCAGGAGAGGACTTGAACCTCCACCCCCTTGCGAGGACCAGCACCTGAAGCTGGCGTGTCTACCAATTTCACCACCTGGGCATAGATGGGAAGTCGGATCCTGTAAACCCGAGGCGCGCAATTTACTGATACAGGGATGCTTTGTCAATGCCAGTGCGTATAATGGAATCGTTTTTTTACGATTACGCAAATAAGCTGAGGTAAGCACCTTTATATGGCAAAACGCCGTCCACCGGCCGATCCCCATGCCGAGCGGGAAGCAGCCCGCTACGATAATCCCATCCCCAGTCGAGAGGCTATCCTCGAGTTACTGGACAGCAAACCCCTTACTGAAAAGCAGCTGGCCAAAGAGCTGGGCTTGCACGATGCCGACGCTGAGGCGGAAGAAGCCCTGCGCCGCCGGGTGCGGGCAATGCTGCGCGACAAGCAGTTGACGGCCAGCAAGTCGGGGCGACTGGAACCCGCCGAGCTGGAAATGCTGGAAGGTATTGTTCAGGCCAATAAAGACGGTTTTGGTTTTGTCCTGCAGGAAGGCAAGGATATTTTTCTGACCGCCTGGCAGATGCAGCGTGTGTTTGACGGTGACCGTGTGCGCGTGGCGGTTGAAGGTTACGACCGACGCGGCCGGGCCATGGGTAACATTGTGCAAGTGCTTGAGCGCAACACGCGTCAGGTGGTGGGTCGCTATGATGTGCGCGACGGCGAGCCCTGTGTGGTCTGCGAGGGCAAGGTGTCTCACGTGGTTGGCCTTGAGGATTTGTCCGGCACCACACCTGAGATCGGCGACTATGTGACAGTGGCCATCACTCGACAGCCTGAGATTAAAAAGCCGCCACTGGGTTCAATCGTGGAAGTGCTCGGCGATGTGAATCATCCGGGCGTGGCAACCGACGTTGCCATACGCCAGCACGACATACCTCACGAGTGGCCGGACGAGGTTGAGCGCGAAGCACGACGCTTTGCGGCCGAGCCATCTGATGACGACAAGAAGGCGCGGGTTGATTTGCGCAAGCTGCCGCTGATTACGATTGACGGTGAAGACGCCCGTGACTTTGATGACGCGGTTTACTGCGAGCCAAAGAAAAACGGCGGTTGGCGCCTGTGGGTGGCAATAGCCGATGTGTCTCACTATGTGTCGATCGGCTCGGCGCTGGATGAAGAGGCACAAAAACGCGCGACCTCGGTGTACTTTCCCGACCGTGTGGTGCCCATGCTGCCGGAGGTGCTGTCGAACGGCCTGTGCTCCCTGAAGCCGGAAGTTGAGCGCCTGTGTATGGTCTGTGAAATGACGGTGAGCGCGCAGGGCCGCTTGAGTGGTTACACCTTTTATGAGGGCGTGATGCGCTCTCACGCCCGCTTCACTTATAACGAGGTGGCGGCGCTGTTGACTGGCGAGGCGGACGAGGAGCTGCAGCGTCGTCGCAGGGGCTTTATGCCCCAGCTGCGCGATCTGCATGAGCTGTACAAGGCGCTGCGTTTTGCCCGTGATCAGCGCGGTGCCATCGACTTTGAAACGGTCGAAACCAAAGTGGTCTACGACAAGCAGCACCGCATTGCCGAAATCGTGCCGGTGCAGCGCAATGATGCCCACAAGATCATTGAAGAGTGCATGTTGTGCGCGAATGTTGCGACCGCGCGCCTGTTGGAAAAGAGCGGCCTGCCTGCGCTGTTCCGGGTGCACGAGACTCCCGGCGGCGACAAGCTGAGCAATCTGCGCACCTTTCTCGGTGAGATAGGCTTGAACCTCGGCGGCGGCGAAGAGCCCTCGCCAACCGATTTTCAGGCCCTGCTGCAATCGGTGGCCGACCGGCCCGATGCCAGTGTGATACAGGTGATGATGCTGCGCTCCTTGAAGCAGGCCATGTATCAGCCGGACAACGGCGGTCACTTTGGTCTTCACTACCAGGCCTACGCCCACTTTACCTCGCCCATCCGCCGTTACCCGGATTTACTGGTACACCGCTGCATCCGTTATCTGCTGCGCAGCAATGCGGAGCTTACTCAGATTGCGCCGCAAAAGGGCGCGAAAAAGCTCAAGCAGTCAGACATCTATCCGTATGACACGGGCGCCATGGTGAGCCTGGGTGAGCACTGCTCCATGGCAGAACGCCGTGCTGACGATGCCAGCCGCGATGTGATGGCCTGGCTCAAGTGCGAGTACCTGCGCGAGCGGGTAGGCGAGACCTACGAAGCCATTATTACTGCGGTGACAGGCTTTGGGTTCTTTGCGGAAATGAAGCCGCTTTATATGGAGGGGCTGGTTCACATCGGCGCCCTTGGCAAGGACTTCTACCAGTTTGATGCCGCGCGTCAGCGTCTGGTGGGCGAGCGCAATCGGGATGTGTTTGCGCTGGGTGATTCGGTCAGTGTGCAAATCCTCAGCGTCGACGTGGAAAACCGCAAGGTAGAGCTGGGTTTGGTAGATGTCGGTACCAGTGCAGCGGGCAAGCAGCGCAAGTTGACCAAGCGCGAACAGATTGCCCGGGGGCAGTTTGATGAAAAGCCTGCGGGTAAGGGCGGCGCCAGCAAAGGGCGCTCGGACAAGAAAGCCAAACCGGATGAGCGCAGCGGGCCTCGCAAGCGTCGCAGGAAGCGCTAGCCGTGAAGGAAATGATTTTCGGGCTGCACGCGGTGACGACCGCTCTGGAGAAGCGGCCGGAGGATATTGCCCGCTTGCTGGTGCAGAAAGGGCGGCAGGACAAGCGCCTGCAGGCGCTGTTTGATATGGCTGCTGAGCGCGGCGTTAGCATTGCGACATTGCCGCGCGAAGAACTGGACACGCTGGTGTCCGGTCGGCATCAGGGTGTGATCGCCGAGGTTAATGCCGATGAGGCGCCTCGCTACAGCGAAAAACAGATTCCCGAGATTCTGGCCGGGCTTGCCTCGCCGGCGCTGATTCTGGTGCTGGACGGTGTGACCGACCCGCATAATCTGGGCGCCTGTCTGCGCAGCGCGGACGCAGCGGGCGTGGGTTTGGTGATTGCGCCCAAAGATAAGGCGGTGGGCCTGACCTCGGTGGCGCGCAAGGTGGCCTGTGGCGCGGCCGAAACCGTGCCCTTTGTGCAGGTCACCAATCTCGCGCGCACCCTAAAACAGCTGCAGGAGGCCGGTATCTGGTTGGTGGGCCTGGCCGGAGAAGCCGAGCAGCTGCTCTACGAAATCGACCTCACCGGGCCGGTGGGTATCGTGATGGGGGCCGAGGGCAGCGGGCTGCGGCGCCTGACCCGCGAACACTGCGATTATCTGGCCAAATTACCCATGGCGGGCGCGGTCAGCAGTCTTAATGTGTCAGTGGCAACCGGCGTGACCTTGTTCGAAGCCGTGCGTCAGCGCGCCGGATAGCCCAAATTTCAGCCGATTTTGCTTGCAACTGGGGCGCCACTTGCCTAGAATCCCGCGTCTTAATTTTCTGTCGTCGCCCGCAATGGCGGCGGCCTCCTTGCCACACCGCGCCTGAGTCGGGTGGCTAAATCCACAAGGAGATGCGTATGCGTCACTATGAAGTTGTGTTCATGGTCCATCCGGACCAGAGCGAGCAGGTTCCGGGTATGATCGAGCGTTATACCCAGACTATCGAAAAAGATGGCGGCAAGGTTCACCGTCTTGAAGACTGGGGCCGTCGTCAGCTGGCCTACCCCATCGAAAAAATCCACAAAGCCCACTACGTTCTGATGAATGTCGAAGCTTCTGGCGAAGCCATGGAAGAGCTGCGTACCGGTTTCCGCTTCAACGATGCGGTTCTGCGCGACATGATCATCCGTTGCGACGAAGCCGTCACTGAAGAGTCGCCCATCATGAAGGCCGAGAAAGAAAGCCGTGATCGTCGTGGTCGTGGCAGCGATCGCCCGCGTCGCGATGACAGCGACAACAGCTCTGATGACGACAACAACAATGAGTCTTCAGAAGAAAAATCGACAGCAGAAGCTGACGAGTAACAGCGGACAGGTTTGGGAGAGTAAGACATGGCACGTTTTTTTCGTCGTCGCAAATTTTGCCGCTTTACAGCGGAAGGCGTTGAGCAGATCGACTACAAGGATCTGGACACCCTGAAGGCGTATGTTTCAGAGACTGGCAAGATTGTTCCCAGTCGCATTACCGGCACCAAAGCCAAATATCAGCGCCAGCTGGCCACTGCGGTCAAGCGCGCGCGGTATCTGGCGCTGCTGCCTTACACTGACGGCCATCAGTAAGCGATAGTAAGCCCACTTCATGCGCGCTCTGGCCGAATTCATTATGAGAGGGCGCACACAGGCGGTTGCAGTGTCTGTGTTGGCGGTGGGTACCGTGTTTTTTGCCTGGATAGGTGCCGCAGCCGTCGCTTTGGTGACGCTGCGCAAAGGCAGTACCGAAGGCGTTTATCTGCTGGCCTGGACCCTGCTGCCGGCAGCGGTTATTGCCCTGCAGGGCAGTGATCTGGGCCCGCTCACCACGCTGGTGGGTGTGTATATAGCGGCCTGCGCCCTGCGTGCAGGGGGCTGGCCGCTGGCGCTGCTGGCGATCAGCGCAATCGGGCTGGTGTTGGCGCTGTTGATGAATACGGTCGCTGTGGCCCAGTCGCAGCAGATTGCCGACATGCTGGCCCAGTTGGGTGAGCAGCTGCGGTCAAGCAACCCGCAGATGGTGATGCCGGCGCTGAATGCGACCGACATTGCAGGCATGATCGGCATGATCAATGCCTGGACTGTGGTGCTGGGTCTGGTGCTCGCTCGCTGGTGGCAGGCAATGCTCTACAACCCGGGTGGTTTTCGCAGTGAGTTTCACAGTCTGCGTTTGCCGCAAACCCTTGTGGTTGGTTTGTTGCTGGGTGTTCTGCTGCTGGTCAGCAGCGGTCAGTGGGCGAACTGGGCAATGGTGTTGCAGGTGCCGCTGACGGTGGCGGGCTTTGCTCTGGTGCATTCACTGGCCGCGCGATTTGGCCTTGGGGCCGGTACACTGACGGTATTTTATGGTTTGTGGGCGATGTTGTTGCCCCTGCGCTGGCTGGTACAACTGCTGGCCGTGACTGACAGTTTTATTGATGTGAGAAAGCGCTTGCCGGTCCGCAACAGCGGCGAGTAAGCGCGAACAGAGGACGAAATCATGCAAGTCATTTTGCTGGAAAACGTAGGCAAGCTGGGCGAACTGGGCGACCAGGTCAATGTGAAGTCCGGTTATGGCCGTAACTTCCTGATTCCCTTCGGCAAAGCGGTTCCCGCCACCGAAGTGAACATCCAGGAATTCGAACAGCGTCGCGCCGAGCTGGAAGCGGCTGCTGCGGAGAAGCGCAGCGCTGCCGAGAAGCGTGCTGAAGCGCTGAACGAGCTGGTGGTTACCATCGAAGCCAATGCTGGCGACGAAGGCAAGCTGTTTGGCTCTATCGGTACTCGCGACATCGCAGAAGCGGTCAGCAAGGCCAGCAACAGCGAAGTGGTCAAGGCCGAAGTGCTGCTGCCGGAAGGTGTTATTCGCGAAGTAGGCGAATACGACATCGACCTCAAACTGCACCCGGAAGTGACAACTTCCATCAAGCTGGTTGTAGTTGCTGAGTAAGCTGCTGAGTAAAACCGCAGCAAGGCTTAGTGCCTGATCTTGAGTGCGAGCTTATGAGCCCGCATTTCGAAAAGCATCCGCCAGCGGGTGCTTTTTTTTTGTGTCGATATCCCCCAGAATGACGGGCCAAGAGCAATAAGCAGCCCATGCAAAGCGAAACCTACGACGACGTCCCGCCGCCCTTCGATGAGCTCGATGTGGCAACCCTCAAGCTGCCGCCCCATTCACTGGAGGCGGAACAGTCGGTGCTGGGCGGTCTGCTGATTCGCGGCGAAGCCTGGGATACCGTGGCGGATCTGGTCACGGAATCTGATTTCTTCCAGCCCCGTCACCGTCATATCTACGCCAAAATGGCTGCGCTGGTCGACGCCGAACAACCCATCGACGTGGTCACACTGGCGGAAGCCCTCGACAAGAGCGAGCAGCTCGATGTCTGCGGCGGCATTGCCTATCTGGCGGAGCTGGCGGGTAATACGCCGGCGGTAGCCAATATTCGGGCCTATGCCGAAGTGGTGCGAGAGCGCGCCACCCTGCGCTCGCTGATCGAGGCGGCCCAGCGCATTGCCGACAGCGGTTTTCACCCGGACGGGCGCAACAGCGCCGACCTGCTCGATGCGGCCGAGCGCGAGATCATGCAGATCAGCGAGGATCGCCCCAAGGAGGGTGGTCCGCAGGCGGTCAATCCGCTGCTGAGCAAGGCGGTAGACCGCATTGACGAGCTGTTCCGCAGCGATGCGGCGCTGACCGGGATCAGTACCGGTTTTAAAGAGCTGGACGATATGACCTCGGGCTTGCAGAAGTCGGACCTGGTCATCGTCGCCGCCAGACCGTCGATGGGTAAAACCACCTTCGCGATGAACCTGGTCGAGCACGCGGTGCTCAACGATGATCGGCCCATGGTGGTGTTCAGCATGGAAATGCCTGCCGAGCAGCTGATGATGCGGATGCTGTCCTCCATTGGTCGCATCGATCAGACCAAGGTGCGTACCGGCAAGCTGGATCAGGAAGACTGGCCCAAGCTCAGCGCGGCGGTGAACAAGCTGAAAGACCGGCCGTTGTTTATCGATGACACCCCGGCACTGACCCCCACCGAAGTGCGCTCGCGCACCCGCAAGATTGCGCGGGAACACGGTGATATCGGCATGATCATGCTCGACTACCTGCAGTTGATGCAGGTGGCGGGGCGCGGCGGCGAAGGGCGAACCGCCGAGATTTCGGAAATCTCTCGCTCCCTGAAAGGTATCGCCAAGGAGTTTAATTGCCCGGTGGTGGCACTGTCGCAGCTGAACCGCGCCCTGGAGCAGCGGCCGAACAAGCGCCCGGTGAACTCGGACTTGCGGGAATCCGGCGCCATCGAGCAGGACGCAGACGTGATCATGTTTATTTACCGCGACGAGGTCTACAACGAAGAGACCGATCAGAAAGGGGTGGCAGAGATCATTATCGGCAAGCAGCGGAACGGTCCGATTGGCACCGCGCGTCTGGCCTTTATCGGCAAGTACACCCGCTTCGATAATCTCGCCTTTACCGGTTACGAAAGCGACTACTGATCAGCTTTTGTCTTCAGCCGTGTCATCGTCCGCGCTGTCTTCGCGCTTGCCGAGAAACTGACTGAAGAAAATCCCCGCCTCAAACAAAAGCCACATAGGCACCGCCAGCAGGCATTGCGAGAAAATGTCGGGCGGTGTCAGCAGCATGGCGACAACAAAGCAGCCCACAATCACGAAAGGGCGTTTTTCTTTCAGTGATTCGCGTTCGACCGCTCCGCTCCAGATCAGCAGTACCGTTGCGATCGGTATTTCAAAGGCAATGCCAAAGGCCATAAACAGTTTCAGCGCGGTGTCGAGAAAGCGGGTGATATCCGGGGTGTAGGCAACGCCTTCTGGCACTACGCTGCTGAAAAATCCGAATACCAGCGGGAAAACCGCGTAGTAGGCAAAGGCCAATCCGGCATAGAACAGAATAATGCTCGACACTAAAAGGGGCAGGGCGATGCGTTTTTCATGACGGTACATGCCCGGTGCCACAAAGCCCCAGATCTGCTGCAGGATCACAGGCATGGCCAGGCAGACGCTCACCACCATCACCAGCTTAAAGGGCGTCAGGAAGGTTGAGGCGACCTCGGTGGCGATCATGCTGCTGCCTTCAGGCAAATAGCGGGTCAGCGGTTGGGCGACGAAGGTATAGATATCGTTGGCAAAGGCCATCAGGGCAACCGCGAATACCAGAACAGCGAGAATGCAGCGCAACAGGCGGTCGCGCAATTCAGTCAGGTGTTGCACCAGCGGTTGGCCGGTATCGTTTTCTGCGCCTGTGCTCATGAGGATTTTCGGTCTGCTTCGCCGGGCTCGGCGCCGCTTGGCTTGTCGGGATCGGGGCTTTCGTCAGCGCCGGGTTTCACCACACCGCTGATATCGTATTCCAGCGACTGAAGATCGCTTTGGGTGGAGCGGAATTCCTTCTCGACGGAGCTGAAGCTGTCTTTTAATGAATCCTCGGTTTCCTTGAGGTTGGCGAGGATGGATTCGTTGTGCAGCTGCTGTTTGATTTCGTCGGCGCCTACTTCGCGCTCGATCTCGTTTTTCAGCGCGGTAAAGCTGCGCCGCAGCCGGCCCAGCCACAGCGAAACGGTGCGCACGGCACCGGGCAGGCGCTCGGGACCAAGCACCAGCAGGCCGACCACAAAGATCAGAACCAGTTCAGCGAAACCGATGTCGAACATAGTGCAGCCTTAGACTGACTTGTCCTTCTGCTCGCTGTTCATCTTCGACGCAGACGCGTCACTGCGGTTGTCTTCCACCGGCTGCGCTTCGGCGTCGGTTTCAGCTTTGTCTTTGTCGTCGTCCGACATGCTTTTCTTGAAGCCCTTGATCGCGCTGCCGAGATCGGTGCCGATGCCCTTGAGCTTTTTGGTGCCGAACAGCAGCAGTACGATAACCAGGATAACAACCAGTTCTTTTATACCAAATCCCATGTTCCATTCCTCACTGCGGATTTATTGCCGGGATGCTTTTTCTTCGTGTCCGGACAGATCAAAACGACGTTCCAGTTCCTCAAGAACCTCGCGATAGCTTAAATTCAGGTGCGACAGCATTACCAGACTGTGAAACCAGAGGTCGGCGGTTTCGCCAACCAGTTCGTTGCGCAGCGCGTTATCTGCTGCTTCGCCTTCAAGGTCTTTTGCGGCGAGGATGGTTTCGGTTGCTTCCTCGCCCACCTTTTCCAGAATCTTGTTCAGACCCTTGGCGTGCAGGCTGGCCACGTAGGACGATTCCGGGTCCGCAGTCCCTTTGCGGGCTTCCAGAACCCGGTCAAGCTGCTCGAGTACGCTGTCATTGCTGATAGATTCAGTCATGATTTCCGGTAAATCTGATTCGGGTCTTTGAGTACAGTTTCGGTGATGTTCCACTGACCGTTATCAAGCGTGCGGAAAAAGCAGCTTTCGCGTCCGGTGTGGCAGGCAATACCGCCTTGCTGGGTCACGCACAGTACGATGGTGTCGCCGTCGCAGTCGAGCTGAATCTGTTGCACCAGTTGTTCGTGGCCGGACGACTCACCCTTGCGCCAGAGCTTGCCGCGCGAGCGCGACCAATAAACGGCCTTGCCACTTTCGGCGGTCAGTGCCAGCGATTCGCGGTTCATCCAGGCCATCATCAGAATTCTGCCGGAAGCGGCGTCCTGCGCGATGGCGGGGACCAGGCCGTCGCTGTTGAAAGCCACGCTGTCCAGCCATTGATCTGCTTCTGTACTCGTCATACTTCACCTTCACTGTCGGCGCATTATGACACGCCAGGGCCCGCGGACACTACTTGTGGCGTTGCCGCGACGCTACTTCAGGCACAGTATTAACAGGCCGGCGGCGCCTAGTGCCAGCGACAGGGGCGGCAGGCCGGCCAGTGCCGGTTGCGCGATTGCTGCGCCGAGCAGTATCAGCCCGGTGAGGCGCCAGCGCTGATTGTGTTTTTCCTGATCGAGGCGCCGCTCCAGCCGCTCAATGTCAGCGCTGTTGCTGCGCGGTTCAAACGACGGACGCGGCCCTTCCAGCAGCTGTTCCGGCAGGTTGGGCAGTTGCTCCAGCCAGCCGGGCAGCCGGTGGCTTACCCGCTTCAGCATGCTCTGGGGCGAGTAGCGGTCGCGCAGCCAGTGTTCGAGAAAGGGTTTGGCGGTATCCCAGAGGTTGAGCTCCGGGTAAAGCTGACGGCCAAGCCCTTCGATATTGAGCAGAGTTTTCTGCAGCAACACCAGTGAGGGCTGTACCTCCATATCGAAACGACGCGCGGTGGAAAACAGATAGACCAGCAGCTGACCAAAGGAGATTTCTGCCAGCGGCTTTTCAAATACCGGCTCGCAAACACTGCGAATGGCCGACTCGAATTCGTGCACCCGGGTGTTGGGCGGTACCCAGCCGCACTCGATATGCAGCTCGGCTACGTCGCGATAGTTGCGCTGGAAGATGGCAAGCAGGTTGCGCGCCAGGTAGTACTGGTCGGAATCACTGAGGCTGCCGATGATGGCGCAGTCGATGGCAATATACTGGGGTGATTCCGGGTGTTTGCGCGACACAAAGATGTTGCCGGGGTGCATGTCGGCGTGAAAGAAACTGTCGCGGAATACCTGGGTAAAAAAGATCTCGACACCGCGCTCGGCGAGCTTTTTCATGTCGGTATTCTGGGCCTTGAGGGCGCCGACATCGGTAACCGGGATGCCTTCGATGCGCTCCATTACCAGCACCGTGCGGCGGGTGTAGTCCCAGTAAACCTCGGGCACATAGAGCAATTCCGACTCAGCGAAGTTGCGCCGCAGCTGAGAGGTGTTGGCGCCTTCGCGTTGCAGGTCCAGTTCGTCGAGAATAGTCAGTTCGTAGTCTTCAACCACTTCCAGCGGGCGCAGCCGGCGGCCATCGGGCACATAGTTTTGCACCAGTCGGGCGATGGTGTAGAGCAGCAGAATGTCTTTTGCGATGGTGCGCTGAATGCCGGGGCGGATGACCTTGACCACCACTTCGCGACCGTCTTTCAGCTGGGCGCCGTGAACCTGGGCGACGGAGGCCGAGGCCAGTGGCTCGGTATCAAAGCGAGCGAACAGTTCGGCCACCGGTTTGCCGAGGGCGTTTTCGATAATTTCCCGGGCTTGCTCGTTGTCAAAGGGCGGCACCTGATCCTGCAGTTTGGCCAGTTCCTCGGCGATATCGTCGGGCAGCAGGTCGCGGCGGGTGGAAAGCTGCTGGCCGAACTTGATAAATACGGGGCCCAGTGCCTCCAGCGCCAGGCGCAGGCGCTCACCGCGGCTGGCTTTGGGGGCGGGCATTAAACGCCAGGGGCCAAAACGCAGCAGCAGGCACAGCCATGTCGGCAGGCGACTGGTCTCAATCAGCTGGTCGAGGCGAAAGCGAACCGCGATGGAGAGAATGGTGAGCAGGCGTCGGAGTCCAAACAAGGGGCTTTACTCAGTGGCTTCGGGTTGCAGGCGTTGGCGCAACTGGCGCAATTTCGCGTCGAGGCGGTCGGTGCGCAGGGTCAGGTCTTCAAGATCGCGGTAAAAATCTTCCACCTGAATCGGATGCGGCACCCACTGGCTTTCCTCGCGCACAAACTCGGTGGCCTGGCGTCGAAACGCCCCCAGCGCCTGCGCGGCCCAGCGGCTACCCTGGCGCAGGGTGCGGCCAATCTGATGGGCGGCGACGTCGCCAATCAGGCGGGCAAGGGGCGCTTCCCAATCGATATCCTGCTGGCTCAGAATTTCCCGAAGCTCAACCACCCGTGCAGTATCGCCGTCGACCCGGACATTGCCGTTGATCAGGGCGGCGGCCGGGTCATCGGCCAGCGCAATTTTGCTGAACTCGTCCCAGCTGCCGGTGAGTGTGGTGGTGGCGGGTGCCGTACTTTCTTCTACCAGCAAGATGGGGTCGCCGATGCACAAGGTCAGGGAAAAGGTCGGGCTGGTGCAATTCAGGGTAAAGCTTTTGCCGTGCAGCGGCCGCAGTCGCTCGCGGGTGGCCTGATCGAGGTCGAGCGAGCGATTGATCAGGCTTTCCAGAGCGGCGAGGGCCGGGGCGGGCAGTTTCATGCCTTGATGCCCCGATGCAGGGCGACAATGCCGCCGGTCAAGTTGTAGTAGCTGGTGTTGACGAAACCGGCCTCATCCATCATGCCTTTCAGGGTTTCCTGATCCGGGTGCATGCGGATGCTTTCCGCCAGATAGCGATAGCTTTCGCTGTCGCCGGCGACGAGCTGACCCATGCGCGGCAACACCGAGAAAGAATACTGGTCGTAGAGTTTGCTGATGACCTCGCTGGTGGGCTTGGAAAACTCCAGTACCAGACAGCGGCCGCCGGGTTTGAGTACCCGGTACATGGAACGCAGGGCCGCATCCTTGTCGGTCACGTTGCGCAGGCCAAAGGCGATGGTCAGACAGTCAAAGTGATTGTCGGGAAAGGGCAGGCGTTCGGCGTTGGCCTGAACGTAGCGCATATTGCCGACGATGCCTTTGTCGGTCAGTTTTTCGCGGCCCACTTCCAGCATGGAGCTGTTGATGTCGGCCAGCACGACTTCGCCGGTGTCGCCGACAATGCGACTGAATTTGGCTGCGAGGTCGCCAGTACCACCGGCAATATCCAGCACTCGCTGGCCGCGGCGCACGCCGGACAGCTCAATGGTGAAACGCTTCCAGACCCGGTGAATACCGCCGGACATGAGATCGTTCATCAGATCGTAGCGGGCGGCGACGGAGTGAAAGACGCCGGCTACCAGCCCGGCTTTTTCCGTGGGATCTACCGAGCGAAATCCGAAGTGGGTCTTGTTGTCCTCTGCCATGGGCCATCCAGCGATTCAATTGAGTGTTTTGCGGGGCGTTATTGTAGCCTCGCCGGGTGCCTATGTATAACGTTCGCTGTTTGCTGTTGCGGCAACAGGGACTGAGGCTAGAGATCGAGCTCGCGGCGCAGTTCCCGCAGTTTTTCCCGGCGCTCTTCCAGCGACAGGGGGGTACTGTGCTCCTGCGGCAGGGCAGGCGTGTCAGGTTGGGTCAGTTCCTCGCCGTCGATCACCTGCTGACAGAGCCGCTGGTAGTGTTCGCGAAATACCGGAAAGGCGCTGCGCTCAGGGTTGTTGGCCAGAAAATACCAGTCGGCGGCGCGCCCGGCGTGATACACCGCCGGATGGCTCCACTCATAAGCGGCTTTGGGGGAGGGGGCGCGACAGGCTTCCAGATAGGCGCTGTGAACGTCGGGCAGGCCGAACTCCTTCAGGCTGGGGCGGCTCATCTCGCGAATGGTGTGCAGGGTCGGCAGGTAGGCGCTTTCCTTGATGCTGCGGCGACCGCCGCGGAGAATTTCTTCCGGGCTCAGGTCGAGCAGGCTGTGCAGCCAGAGCTGTTTCGCGACATTGGTTTTGTCGCCGGGAAAGGCCTTGTGAAACTGGTTGTGGTAGGCCAGCTCCAGCTCGGTAAAGAGCTGATTGATGGCATCGATATGGGCGTCGGTGATCGGCTGCTCGCTATCACTTGCCTCTGAGCCCGCTGGCCCAGCTGCGGTCGGTGAGTTTGTGGAAGAGCTTTTCAGCTTCCGACTGAGGCTTTCCGTCAGCGTTTTGCTGTCCCGCATTGTTGTCTCCCATTCGATGGCGCTGCGCCCACTGGTATTTCACGTGCTGCAGAAATTTGCTGTTCCATGAGCGCTGCAACTGCCGACTATCTTGCCAGTAGAGGCGGAATTCGGGCAACAGCTGGCGGGCAAACTCGTGGTCGATGTTGGCCATGCGCAGAATGTCGAACACGGCCTCGTCGGGCTGCCAGTTGGCCGGAATCTGGCGCGGCTCGGTGTCGAATTCAATGGCGTTGGTGTAGTGCGCCCACTGGCGGCGCACATGTTCGATAAAGCGGGTATTCCAGCGGCGGTCGCGGTGGCCGCTCTCGCGCCAGTAGAGCACGAACTCCGGTACCGCGTCTTCGATAAAACTGCGATCAATGTCGGCGCGCTCCAGGATTTCCAGCGCGTCGTGACTGGGTTGCCAGTCCGCAGCAATGGGAGCGGACTGGGCAAGCTCCTGCTGGTCGTACTGGTGCTTCTTCCAGCGCTTGGCCACATGCTGGGTAAAGGTGCTGTTCCAGGAGGCGCGGGCGTTGCCTTTTTCGCGCCAGTGGCTGATAAATTCGGGCACCAGCGCCTCGATAAAAGCGGGCTCAATACCGTGGAATTGGGTCAGGTAATTGATGCTTTCCCGGTCGGGGCGCCAGTCGCTGTCGATAGGGCGTGCGCCGCCGTCGTGGCTGTTGAATCCCGCAGCTCTGGGTGGCGGCGCTGGCTCGGCGGTGCGGCGGGCCGGGGCGGGTTCTGGCTTGCCCGGCTGGCCGGCATTGAGACTAAAGCGAATATTGCGCACATTGCTGTTCAGCGCACTGCCCAGCGACAGCACGCCCTGCGACTGCAGCTGCAGCAGAATTTTCTCGATTTCCGCTTGCTCCCAGAACGGCAGCAATTGTTGCAGCTGGGCTTTATCGATAAGCTGCCAGCTTTCTTCGCCGCCTTGCAGTTGCGCCCACTCCGTCAGCAGTTGCAGCACAATGGCTTCGTGCAGGCCAAGCGTGGCGGCGAGGGTGGGCGAGACAATAAGCGGGCGTTCAATCACAGTGGACGGCTGATAATCTGGGAAGTGAGCCGGCTATTGTACGGCCAGGCTTGCGCCAGGGCCAAGCGGGATTTGACCGGAGCCTGAACAGGCCCGGTATTGGTGGGTATAGGGAAAAACATGGCAAAACAGAAAAGTGCCTTTGTCTGCAACGAGTGCGGCAGCGAATACAGCAAGTGGCAGGGCCAATGCCACGATTGTGGGGAGTGGAATACCCTCAGCGAGTTCAAGCTGGGGCCAGCGGCCGGCAAGGCGCCGGCGCGGGCGGTAGGCTATGCCGGCGCTGCTGCGACCGAAGTGCAGACCCTGGACTCCATCAATCTGGAGGATCTGCCGCGTATTCACAGCGGCTCGTCGGAGTTCGACCGGGTGCTGGGTGGTGGCC
>PAKT01000008.1 GCA_002710725.1 Spongiibacteraceae bacterium | reverse complement strand
TCCCAAACTGGATGCTATCGCACTGGTGCCGATGTTCCCCCATACGCTGAGCAGCCGGCCCATCGTGGTCGACGGTAAAAGCGAGATCAAGATTGTTATTCAGGCCGACAACAAAATGCCGGCGCCGGTTACCTGCGATGGCCAGGAAGTCATACCGACCCGTCCCGGTGACGTTGTTTATGTGCGCAAGAAGCCCCATAAAATGACCATGATTCACCCCGCAGATCACAGTTTTTACGCGAGCTGTCGCGACAAACTGGGCTGGGGTGGAAAACTGGGCAGTTAACGGAAAAGGGTTTTTGGAAGGCTGAATGGATTACGAGGCACTGCGCGTCCCCCTGCATTACGACCTGCGCCCGCTGGCGGCCCTGCTGGCCGGCAAGGGCATTCCCCATCAGATCAGCGAGTGGCAGGGCGCCCAGGTTATCTGGGTGGTTGATGCCGCATCCGCGGAGCTGGTAGAGGCGCTGCACCGACGGTTGGAATCCGGTGACATTGAAGTGGTACAGGCCGAGCCGCAGGCGCAGGCCCCGCAAGCGTCACGCGCGACTGCCTTCCTGCCGGTAACGCTGTTCCTGCTGGCTGCCAGTATTGTCGGTGCCGGTATTACGACCTTCAGCACTGAAGTCATGTCCTGGCTATCCTTTTACCGGATTATCGAGGTTGATGAAGGCTATATGATCAGCACCGCGCCCGGTGAATACTGGCGTTTGTTTACGCCGGTCTTCCTGCACTACGGCTTGCTGCATCTGGTATTCAACGGCCTGTGGACCTGGGAGCTGGGCCGGCGCATCGAGTTTCAGCAGGGCAGTGTGGCGTTGTTGCTGCTTACCGTGCTGATGGGCGTCATTTCCAACCTGGCTCAGGTCTGGTTTACGCCGGGACAGCTCTTCGGCGGTATGTCCGGGGTGATCTACGGCTATCTGGGTTATATGGTGGTCTGGCAGCGGTTTCGCCCGGTCGCGGCCTTTGCCCTCCCCCAGGGCATCGTGATTTTCATGCTGGCCTGGCTGTTGATCTGTATGCTCGGCTTTACCGAATTGGTGGGCCTGGGTTCCATCGCCAATGCGGCCCATCTGGGCGGCCTGATTGCCGGGG
The DNA here is from genome assembly GCA_002710725.1 of Spongiibacteraceae bacterium. GTDB lineage: Bacteria > Pseudomonadota > Gammaproteobacteria > Pseudomonadales > Spongiibacteraceae > Litorivivens. The sequence continues at coordinate 11,349 of PAKT01000008.1, read as the reverse complement.
TGGTGCTTGCACTGGCAACACTGCTGGGCCTGCGCCTCACCGGCCGCTGAGGCCTTTGTTATAATCTCCGTTTTTGATCAAGAAGTACCTCCTATGAATGTAGAAGCAATGCTCAAGGCGATGACGCCGGAAATCCACGCGGCCCTGAAGCGCGCCGTCGAGATCGGCAAGTGGCCCGATGGCCGGCCGCTGACCGGCGAGCAGAAGGAAGTCTGTATGGAGGCGGTTATCACTTATGACCTGCACACTCTAACGGAAGAAGAGCGCGTGGGTTATATCGATCGCGGCAGTAAAGCTGAGGGCGAGTTGTGTGACGACGAGCCAGCGGAAACCAGCATTCTGAAATGGGCGGGCAAATAATGGCGGTATTGGGAAGTGGTAACGCCCGGAAAATGCGTACCCAGCTTGTCGACGGCGTGGCGCATTACCGCCTGCCGCTGGGCGAAACCGAAATAGCGCTGAACGATCGCATTGGCAGTTTTTTAAAGCTCACCTTTGAAGGCGAGATCAACTGTGTTCACTGCGACCGCAAAACCCGCAAAAGCTTTAATCAGGGCTATTGCTACCCCTGTTTTCAACGCCTGGCCCAGTGCGACAGCTGTATTGTCAGCCCGGAAAAGTGCCACTATTTCGAGGGCACCTGCCGCGAGCCCGAGTGGGGCGAGACCCACTGCATGATTGACCACATTGTCTACCTGTCGAATACCTCGAAAGTGAAGGTGGGTATCACCCGTGGCTCGCAGGTACCGACCCGCTGGATCGATCAGGGCGCGGTGCAGGCGCTGCCGATTTTTCGGGTAAGCAATCGCCTGCAATCGGGTTTGGTGGAAAGTCTTTTCAAACAGCATGTGGCGGACAAAACCAGCTGGCAGGCCATGCTCAAGAACCGGCCCGAGCCGATGGACTTGTACGCCGAGCGCGATCGGCTCAGCGCGGAATGTGCGGCAGATATTGCCCATTTGCGCGAGCGCTTTGGCGAAGACGCCATCGAGCCACTGACCGCGGAAGATGTGCATATCACCTTTCCGGTTGAGCAGTATCCGGCTAAAGTAAAAGCTTTCAATCTCGACAAGTCTCCCACTGCCGAAGGCACCCTACAGGGGATCAAAGGGCAGTATCTTATTTTCGATACCGGTGTCATCAATATCCGCAAATACGGCGGTTACAAACTGACAGTTTCTGACGAAGGTTAACAAAGACATGCGTGATGCTCAGGCGACAACCATCTACCTGAAAGATTATCGGGTGCCCGATTTTCTGATCGACAGCACCGACCTGCATTTTGAAATTTTCGATTCTCACACGTTGGTGCACTCGACGTTGGCCATGCGCCGTAACCCAGAAGCAGAAACCGTTGACGCGCCGCTGGTGCTCGACGGCTGTGAACTGGAACTGGAATCGCTGGCCATCGACGACGCGACGCTGTCCGAAGCTGACTACCAGATTGCCGGTGAAAGCCTGACCGTCGACAAGGTAGGCGAACGTTTTACCCTGCGTTGCACCACACGCATCTACCCGCAGAACAATACCTCGCTGGAAGGCTTGTATAAGTCCAGCAGCATGTACTGCACGCAGTGCGAAGCAGAGGGTTTTCGCAAGATCACCTATTACCTCGACCGGCCCGATGTGATGTCGGTGTATAGCGTTACGCTGGACGCCGACAGCAAACGCTGCCCGGTGCTCTTGTCGAACGGTAATCTGGTTTCTACCGACACCCTCGAAAACGGTCGCCACCGCGCGGTGTGGGAAGACCCGCACAAAAAGCCCGCTTATCTGTTTGCTCTGGTCGCCGGTGACCTGGAGCGGGTGAGTGACGAGTTTGTGACCGCCAGTGGTCGCCGTGTGGACTTGCATATCTATGTCGAAGAAAAAGACCTCGACAAGTGTGACCACGCCATGCAGTCCCTGAAAAACGCGATGCGCTGGGACGAAGAGGTCTACGGCCGCGAATACTATCTGGATATTTTCAACATCGTCGCGGTGGATGATTTCAATATGGGGGCGATGGAAAACAAGAGCCTCAATATTTTCAACACCTCCTGTGTGCTCGCCAGCCCGGCCACCACAACCGATGTGGGCTTTCAGCGGGTTGAAGGGGTTGTCGCCCACGAGTATTTTCACAACTGGTCCGGCAACCGCGTTACCTGCCGCGACTGGTTTCAGCTCAGCCTGAAAGAGGGCTTTACCGTGTTTCGCGATGCGGAGTTCTCTGCCGATATGGGCTCGCCCGTCGTCAAACGGGTTGAAGATGTCGGCCTGCTGCGCACCGCCCAGTTTGCCGAAGACGCTGGCCCCATGGCCCACCCGGTGCGGCCCGACTCCTATATGGAAATCTCCAACTTCTACACCGTCACTATTTATGAGAAAGGTGCCGAAGTGGTACGGATGATTCACACGCTGCTGGGGCCGGAATTGTTCCGCAAGGGCAGTGACCTGTATTTCGAGCGCTTTGACGGCCAGGCAGTGACCTGCGAGGACTTTGTCAAAGCCATGGAAGATGCCAGCGGTATGGATCTCGGCCAGTTCCGCCTCTGGTACTCACAGGCAGGCACACCGCGAGTGAAGGCAAGTGGCAGCTACGATGCCGAACACAGCACTTATACCCTGACCCTGCAGCAGAGTTGCCCGAAAACGCCCGGCCAGGCGGCTAAAGAGCCTTTCCATATTCCCGTGGCGGTGGGCCTGCTGGGCGATGCCGGCGCGCTGCGCTTGAAGCTAGCCGGTGAAGAAAGCGACCCGGACACCGCAGATAACACCCATAAAGTGCTGCACCTGAAACAGGCCGAGCAGCACTTTGTGTTTGAAGATGTTCCCGAGCCGCCGGTGCCCAGTTTACTGCGCGGTTTTTCCGCGCCGGTAAAACTGACCTTTGACTACAGCCGCGACGAACTGCTGTTTTTGATGCAGCAGGACGACGACGGCTTTAATCGCTGGGAAGCCTCACAGCAACTGGGTGTATTGGCCCTGAAAGATATGGTCAGCGCCCACCAGCAGAATCAGGTCTGTGCGCTGGATGAACGCCTGATTACGGCAGGGCGCAATTTACTGCGCGACAGCAGTCTCGACCCGGCCATGGTGGCCCTGATGCTGAGCCTGCCTTCTGAGGCCTATCTGGCGGAGATACTGCAGCCGGTGGATGTGCTGGCGATTCACGCCGCAAGAATGCAGGCGCGACTGGAATTGGCCCACGCCCTTAGGGATGACCTGATCGAAGTCTATCGCTCGCTCAGCAAGCGTCAGGGCGACTATGAGCCCAGCGCACAGCAGATTGCCCAGCGCAGCCTGAAAAACCTCTGCCTGCAGTACCTGATGTTGTTGGAAGAAGAGCATTACCTGCAGGTTTGCATGGAGCAGCTCGACAGCGCCGACAATATGACTGATCGGCTGGCCGCACTGGTTGCGCTGGTGAACAGCAGCTTTGAGTCGAAAAAGGCACTGGCGCTGCAACAGTTCTACCAGAATTGGCAGCACGAGCCGTTGGTCATCAATCAGTGGTTCCAGATTCAGGCCACCAGCTATCGGCCGGGCACCCTGAAGCGGGTGGAAGAGCTGCTGAACCATCCGGCCTTCGAAATTCGCAACCCCAACAAGGTGCGGGCGGTGATTGGCGCTTTCTGTGGCCAGAATGCCGTTAACTTTCACCAGCTGGACGGGGGTGGCTATCGCTTCCTGGCGGAGCGGGTGATTGAGCTGAATCGCATCAACCCCCAGATCGCGGCGCGACTGTTGGGGCCGCTGTCTAAATGGCGCAAGTACCTGCCGGAGCAGCAGGCATTGATGAAGGCCGAGCTGGAGCGTATCGCGGCCGAGCCGGAGCTGTCACGCGATGTGTTCGAGGTGGTCAGCAAGTCGCTGCAGGAGTAAATGGAAAAGCGCGTACCGGGCCAGTCAAAGCTTTAGAGCGAGGCTCGGGAGCGCGTCAACAAACGGCGCACCGTGCTCCAGCGATTGATCAGCAGCGCCGCAAATATGAGCGCGCAGCCGGCCATTTGCGAGCCGCTCATGCGCTCGTCAAACCAGAACGCCGAAATGCTCGCCACCCATACCGGCTCCAGCACCAGTATCACAACGCCGTTATTCGACGACGACAGGCTCTGAGCCCAGGTCTGCACGGCAAAGCGTGTGGATGTGCCGATCAGTACGCTTGCCAGAATCCAGCCCGCCAGCACCGGCGAGAAACTCTCGAAGGTCGCGTGCCATGGCTCCAGCAGCAGCGACGCGGACAGCGCCACGGCGCCAGCGCAGGCCAGCGAGATTGTCGTTAGCGCCATCACGGGAATCCGCATTAACTCGCGGGTGCCGCCATCGCGGCCATGGATCAGCCGCGCATTGGCGGCGCGGGTATTGAGCGTGTAGTGCAGGGCAAAAATCACCGCCGCTGCTACAAAGAACCCTTGCCCGGCCTCCAGCCGAAAGCCGTGTTGCAGCGACAGCATCGCCAGCCCCGCCACGGCTACAGGCAGCGCCAGCCAAGTACTTGAAGGCTGCCTCTCCTTGAACACAATTCGCGCTATTACCGGCACCAGAATCACCGCCAGGCTTGCCAGGAAAGCCCCTTCACCAATATTGCTGGCGACATTCAGTCCGGACACCCAGAAACACATGGCAAGGCCGAACACCACGCCAACTCGGGCGCCGCGCCAATATTGCTCGCCGTCGAGGCGTTGCAACTGGCGCCAGGCGAACAAGGCCAACAGCAGGCTTGCCAGCAGAAAACGAATGCCCATAAACAACAAAGGCGGCATCAGCATTACCGCCTCCTTGGAAAACATCCAGCTGATTGCCGCCAGCAGTGTGACCAGCAGCAACAACAGATCCGCCTTGGTGGAAGAGGGTAGTGGCATTGACCGGCATCCGGATAAGAGTGTTTACATGATCGGGCACGCCATAATCTCAAGGCTGCCCGAACCCGGCATTATACAGGGACTTCGACCTCGGGCTTGTCGGCGATCAGGCGGGGGTGATGCTCTCCGCAAAAATGGTGATGGCGTCCGGCTGAGGGCCGCGTCCGATTCTAACATTTCGGACATTTTTTATACGCAGAACCGGGCGTATACTCGGTGGCTAATAATTATTAGTCTCTGACAGGAAGGGAGGGCGCCATGTCCATATATCAACCGATTGAAAAAGCAGGTGAAAACCGCCGGGTGTACCAATTGACCAGCCCGGTCACCATGGAACCGATAGGCGAGCTGGTCTGCGCCAATACCGAGGATGTAAAAGCCGCGGTAGCCAAGGCCCGCAAGGCCCAGACTGCCTGGGCAGAAATGAGCGTTGAAGCGCGCGCGAAAGTCATCCAGAAGGCTGTGCAGGTTATCCTCAAGCGCCAGGATGAAATCATCGACACGGTGATCAAGGAAACCGGCAAGGCGCCTGCCGATGCGCTGAGCATGGAGATATTCTCCGTGGTTGACGCCATGACCTACTACGCCAAGCACGCCAAAAAATTCCTGGCCACTGAAAAGCGCAAAGTGCCGGGTATTGTTGGTCTGACCAAGAAAATGAAAATTGTCTACAAGCCGCTGGGCGTGGTGGGCATTATTGTGCCCTGGAACGGCCCCTTCGTGCTGGCGGCCAACCCCGCAGTGCAGGCCCTGCTGGCAGGTAACGCTGTGGTACTGAAGGGCTCGGAAGTGACCCCGTATTCCTCCAAACTGCTGGAAGACATCTACCGCGAAGCGGGCATGCCGGACGGTGTGGTGCAGGTATTGATGGGCGATGGCCAAACCGGTGCTGACCTGGTTGAAGCCGGCGTCGACAAGATTTCATTTACCGGCAGTGTGAACACGGGCCGCAAAGTGGCCGAAGCCTGCGCACGCCAGCTGATTCCGGTGACACTGGAACTCGGTGGCAAAGACGCGATGATTGTCTGTGCCGATGCCAATCTGGATCGCGCGGTAGACGGCGCTTTGGCAGGTTCCTGCATGAACACCGGCCACTACTGCTGTGGTACCGAGCGCATCTACGTGATGGAAAGCATCTACGACGAGTTTGTTGCCAAAGTCGTCGAAAAAACCAAGACCCTGAAGCAGGGCGCCGAGCATGGCGGCAATGAAGATGTGGGCGCGGTTTTCTGGGACAAGCAGATGACCATTATCGAAAGCCACGTTGAAGACGCCCGAGCCAAAGGCGCCAAGATACACGTCGGCGGCAGCCGCAATACCGAGCTTAAAGGCCTGTACTACCTGCCTACCGTGATCACCGATGTAACGCACGACATGACCATCATGCGCGATGAAACCTTCGGCCCCATCATCTGCATTCAAAAAGTGCGCGACGAGAACGAAGCCCTGCGTCTGGCCAACGACAGCGAATTTGGCCTCAACGGCAACGTGTGGACCTCTGATCTGGACAAAGGCTTTAACCTTGCCCGCCGCATCGACACCGGCGGTGTCAGTGTGAACGACATGGCCATGACCTACGGTGTACCCACAGCGCCTTTCGGTGGCCGCAAGCACAGCGGTGTTGGCCAGGTGAACAGCATCACCGGTATTCGCGGTTACTGCTTCGCCCAACCCATACTGATCGACAAAGGCAAGGGCAAGCTGCAAAGCGGCTACCCCTACACCAGCGACAATGTGGAAGGCATGAAGAAGTTCATCAACTTCCTGTGGGGTAAAACCCCGCTGGGCCGCTGGCTGGCCTGAGCCATTCCCTGCTAAAAGCAGCCTTCAAACCGAAGGCTGCTGCCAACCCTGCATCAGCCCGCTCAGCGGGCTTTTTACTCCCTGCGCCCCCTGTTTCAGCACATGGGTGTATATCTCTGTGGTTGTGACATCACTGTGGCCGAGTTGCTGCTGAACCGTGCGTATGTCGGCGCCTGATTGCAGTAAATGCGTGGCGAAGGAATGGCGCAGTGTATGGCAGCTGACTATCTTGGGAATGTTCGCCGCTTTGGCTGCCTGCTTAATAAGTTTATTAAGTGCACTTTCATCAATATGATGTCGCCGAATCTGACCAGACTGCGGGTCAATACTCAGTTTTGAGGCGGGGAAAAGATATTGCCAGTTGAGGGAGCGAGCAGCAGTGGGGTATTTTCGTCCAAGGGCATTGGGCATCCAGACTCCCGCGTAGTTAGGATTTTCACTATCCTCCTGAAGCGTGAGTTGAACCTGCTGTATTTGCCGCTTAAGGAGCGGTACCAGCTCCGGTGCCAATGTCGTCAGGCGATGCTTCTCACCTTTGCCTTGCCAAATTTTCAGTTGATGAAAATCAAAGTCTACATCCTTTACGCGCAGCCTCACCAGCTCTATGCGCCTAAGACCTGATCCATAGAGCATTGCTGCCATAAGCCGGTGTGAACCGTTTAATGTACTTAGTAGTGCCCCTACCTCACCAACAGTTAATACCGTCGGCAATTTAGCCTGGCGTTTTGAGCGCCGAAAATGACCAAGCTCACCGAGTGGTTTATTTAGAAATTTATTGTAAAGATAGGCGAGGGAATTCAGAGCAACTGTCTGTGTGCCTGCGGACACCTGCCTTTCTGTTGCGAGCCAGGTAAGAAACTGTTCCACTTCTATGGCGCCCAAATCCTGAGGGTGCTTTTTGTTGTGAAAAATAATAAAGTATTTGATCCAATACAAATAAGCACTGACAGTTCGCCGGCTGTAGCGCCGAACCAGCATGTGTGCGCGAATAGACTCAAGGAATGGGGATGCAGCCACAGTCATATCGATACTCCCTTACCGCACACTGTATTTGCGTACAGTATATTTTTCGCGTTTGTTTTACAAGGGCGGCCAGCTTATTGGGGCGGGGCTAAGGTGTGCGTATGGGAATAACTATAAAAATCAAAAGGTTAGTCAAAATACGGGCCGCCACTCTAAGATATTACAATGGCCGCCAGCTATTAATTATTATGAGGCCGCAGGCCTCATTAACAGGCTGTTATGGCGCAAAAGCTTTTGAGCTTTGGGGTAGCAAGTAAGGCGTGTAATTCGGGTTTCGAGCTCGGCGAAAACGTGGTTCAATTTGGTGTATTAGCTTTGCGTGGTACGCCGCTCAGAAGGTAAGTACAAGCATCAGGTTCGGCGCCCAGTTCTTCGCGGCTCCGTTCAAACAAAGAGGGAATTTTGTAATGCATCGCGCTGTTCTCAGTGCCAGTCAGTCGGTAAGGCAGCTCGTTCCAGCTCCGTGCGCTAAACCGTCTCGCTCGGCAAGCCAAGCCTCCGCTGTCGCTGCGGCAGCGCAGTTTCTTTCAATATTACCCGTTGCGGCCATAACAAGGTGTTGTTGTCGCAGCGCAAAAAGCCGCGCTGCTGGGACGCCTTCGCTGTCGCTCCGGCGCCCCAAAACACGGCGTTAGGTGTTTATATGAGTCATCGAAAACTATTCATAATTTCTGCCATCGCATGCCTATGCTCGGTTGTCATTGCTGGTTTTCTCGCATTTCAACTCAATAGCGATGGATACTATTTGGGATGGTCTAGCGGCATTATGGAAGCGTGTAAAGATGGCTGTCCTGCACTGAAGCGTGAAGATTTAGGGTTGGCCAAATCACTGGCGGCCGAAGGCGGGGAATTTAGAGAGAGCGTGCAATCGAAGTGGTTCGCCTTCATCGCAGTAATTGGTTTCGCAATCGTTTCAAGTTTGGCCGGCCTAGTGGTCGCCATCCGAGATCAAGGATCTCGCACACGCAATGCCTAGCCACACACCTAACAAACGCAAGCATTCGCTCCCGTTGGTCGCTGGGACGCCCAAAAAGCTGCGCTTTTTTGGGCGCCCATGTTGCGGGCGTTATGAGTAGCCATGCTTGAGTATATTCGCGAGGTAATACACGGAAATCCATTTGACGAGGGTGGTGTATTTCTTAAAAGGTTCCTCGTAGCAGTTTTCATTATTCTAGGCCTACTTGCGGCGTATATTCATTTTGATCAACCGGTTAATACCGGCACGATTGTGAAAGGGCGCATCGTTTCCACCGCGGTATCCCAGAATGGTTATAGATCATTTACATCGACTACAAGGGCGACAATAAAGCTCGAAAATGGAGCCACTCTAATCAAAGATATCAATGCTGCGGCGGTTGGCGATACTGTGGAGTACACTGTGTATAAGCACCCATTAACGCGTCGGGTAACATACAGGTGAATACTCATAACAAGTGGCGGCAATACGCACCCTGCGGGTGCCGGACGCCAAAAACGCTGCGCTTATTTTGGCGCCGTTGCGCCAAGCGTTATGTGTTTTAGCCATGCGAGAGATTTATGCTTCTCTATATAGGTTGTATTGCGATTTCTGTGTGGCTTCTTTTCTTTGGAGGGGCAGAGAAACTGGAGCAAACTGTGGTCGGCTACTTTGACTTTGGGAATATCGCGGATAAGGCTTTGTATATTCGTATCTCGGCGTGGGCTAGTATTTTTCTTTGCGTAGTCTTTCTCTTAAACGATATCGTTGTTTAGCCGTGACACCAAAACACATAACAAGCTGCTCAAGTACACTCCGGCCGCAAAAAGCGCGGCCTCCGCGGGACGTCCAAAGCGCTGCTTTGGCCGCCCCTTAGCAGGGCGTTATGAGTACTCCCAATGAAAAGGATCGCGGTTTTATTCTTAGTGCTATTTCTTTCAACCACGTCGTTCTCAAGAACGGTGGATTATTGCGGCCCGCGAAATTACGAGGGAGAAATATCGCTGACCTATAAAGTAGTCTTTGAAGATATACGTTCCGACGACCCTAAATATAGTGTAAAAGTGGTTGCTCCTTTTAAAGTTGGAGAGAACCAGATCGTCGGAATCTCCTTTCAAGCTAATTCGGGAAGTGTTCTGGTGCCAATGTCATTTGAACAAGAAGGCGATCGCGTGAATACCAGTTTTGAAATTTTAGATTCTTTAATTAAACATACTTATATAGTAGCGTACTACGGAGACGACGAGGAAGGCTGTCCATATTTGTTGAGTGCAGAAGTTGAACGGCAGTAGAGACTTCACTCATAACAAGGTGGTGTTGTCGCAGCGCAAAAGGCGCGCTGCTGGGACGCCTTCGCTGACGCTCCGGCGCCCCAAACCACGACGTTATGAGCCGCCAAGGGAAAACCAATGTCCGTAAAATATACTCTTAGCGAAAAGCCTCTGGTGGATGAAATCGACGTTGAGCCCTTACACAAAGGACAATGTCACTGCGGTAGCGTTAAATTCACGGTTAAACTACCGCAGGGGCTAATCGAACCACGTCGTTGCAACTGCTCTATGTGTAAACGACGAGGCGCAGTTGTGGCCTCTGTAGAACTAAAGGACTTAACAATCGACGAAGGCGAAGACGTGTTGAGCCTTTATCAATTCAATACACATACGGCAAAGCACTATTTCTGCTCCAAGTGCGGGATATATACTCACCACCAACGCCGATCAAACCCAGAGTTGTATGCGTTCAATATCGCGTGTCTCGAGGACGTAGATCCTTTCGCACTTAATCACGTTCCGGTACTCGACGGAGAGAATCATCCAAGTGACAGAACATCAAGCTCATAACAATCGCAGGCAATCGGACGCCATCGTCAACGCTCCTCCGTCGCGTTGCCGCTGTCGCCGTTGCTCCGGGCGTTATGCAAAAGGAGATATTTCGTGAATCGAGTTTTCTGGGTAGTTCTTTCAACAGTTATTACTGGTTGTGCTGCAACGTCGTGGACGTCTAGTTACACGAAAGATGAATTTACAGACGAGACAAGCTGCAAGGTGCTGTATGGAAATACCTTTGGGCGAGAATTTGTAAAAGCTCAAGGAGGTATTCATTTTTATCCGTTTATCGAAAGGCGGCAAGGCCAAGTCATATTTGGCGTCCACAATGACTACGGAGTCCCCACCGGCGACGTGCAGGTGCGAGTAGATAACAATGAAGCCGTTACCATTTCATACACGGAGACGCCAGTATTTTATTCAGCATCATCAAACGCTGTTGATTTATCGTATTTGAAGAGCGTTGAGGGAGTAGATCAGGAGGCAATGCAGACAACTCTAGATGAGAGCATGAAAAACATTGGAAAGATGTCCAGTCCGTTTACGGCCACATCAGGAGATAAAGCCAAGAAGATTATAGAAGCAATGAAGAGCGGAAGCATTATGAAAATGCGCGTAATCGGATTCGGGACAAATTCATCAGCAACAAATGTTGGGGAATACACTCTAAACCAAGATTTATTGGCTGCTCTTGCAGAGTGCGGATTGTAGTCTTGCATAACAAGGGTAGGCACCGCGACATTTTTGCTGTTGCGCCTGCGGCTCCACAGCAAAAACGCGCGTGCTACCGGCGTTATGTTTCCGTGTGCCCCACAACTTGTAGACACCTTCCTATAGTTATATAAACCTGTATGGAGGTGCTACATGGCACGTAAAAGAAACCCTGCTTACACCGAGG
>PAKT01000007.1 GCA_002710725.1 Spongiibacteraceae bacterium | reverse complement strand
GTGAAATCGCTGTCGTTCCCACTCCGCCCGAGGCACCGGTAACCAGAACATCACCACGATCCGGGTTTATGTCGAGCTGCTCCAACCTCAGTACAGACAGCATGGCTGTGTATCCTGCCGTACCGATCGCCATGGCTTCACGCGTTGAAATGGAATGGGGCAGTTTTACCAGTAGATCGCTACTTGTTCGCAGCCGTTCCGTGTATCCGCCGTTTCGCGTTTCAGATGCGCCATAACCATTGAGTACCACGCGGTCCCCAACCTTGAATTTATCACTGTCACTGGCGGTGACCGTTCCCGCCATATCGATCCCCAGTATCAGTGGCGATTTCTGAACGATGGGAATGGCATCCGTCATAGCCAGCCCGTCTTTAAAGTTTAGCGTTGTGTATTCAACCGCAACTTCGACATCACCTTCTCCGAGATCCGATTCGCTGAGGTCGCAATAATCGACCTCCAGGCCACTGTCACGACGGGTGGCCACGAGAGCCCTGATTGCTGCCATTGTCCTGTTCCTTTTGCGGGTTATCTTGGTTTTCGATTTGCCTTACTGACCCATTCGGCGCAGGGCCGCATTGGTCAGATATTGGTCGTAAATATCCTGGTTGTTGACCATCATGCGATGACCGTTACCGATACGCTGCACCTGTTCCAGGCGCGTCATCTTTCCGGTCTGCACGTCATAGGCGTGAACATGTCCCCAGCTCCAGTAAGGATGTTTACCGTCCATAACCTTTCTGTCGTCACTGTCGTAGAGAGCATAGGCGCCGTCGAAAGACCGGAACATCTCGCCACGTCGGTCGAAGGTGACCATTGCCAAAGGCAATTGAGTGCGGGCATCAAACCACACGCGTTTGTGCCCTACCGGAGCACGGGGAAAACCTGTGGGTTCGGCCTCGACTACGATGGCTTCCGGAACCAGTTCTACCTCGGTATCCCAGAAAGTCTTGCCCTCAGGCCCCCCGTGCGTGCTGTGTTCCCAGTTTTCGTGATCGGCATTCCAGCCACCGGAAACGGCGGCAAGGAAGGGCGTGCGCTTGACTATGCGATAGTTGCCCCAAGTATGAAGTGGGTCACCGGCCGCCCAGGCGTCCGACAGATACAGGCTCGACCCAGGCACTAGCGGTTCAAAGCGCTGATCCGTTGGAAAGCGACGGATACGCTTGAAATCTGGAATATAGCCATACAAATCCGGAAAGCGATTCTGATCGTAGTACCAGGTATTGATAAAAGATGTGCCGCGCACACTGTCCGGTGCCGTAAATATCACACTCTGGTAGCGCAATTTGTCTTCGTGGCCCTTCCAGTGTTTGTCGGGAAACACCAAACGACCCACTGGTGAATATTCCGCCCAACCGCTTTCATAGCCATACTGCTCTTTACCATCCGGGTTGAGATCGTATTCCTTGATGGCATAAAAAGATGCATCGTGCCGCCCCCAGCTCAGGGTAAGGCCGGCAAATAGTTCCAGTCCGGTTGTGGCTTCCGGGAATGGAATGCCGCCAATCCAGGGTCCACCGTCGGGCGCTACCACATTGCCTTTTTCATTGAATGAGGCCATACCTCTGTGCCTGAAACTCGCCTCCATATATTCCCAGGGGCTGAGTTTCATAATGTCGCGCGTGGTTGCCCTGAGCTTTAGCTTACGCCCCATATTCTTAATCTGGTGATACTTCACCGGATCCAACAGGGCTTTTACATGGTCAACGTTGTCAGCGGTTATGTAGTCACCTACCGACAGACGGCCTTTGGTGTATTCCGAAATCGACAGCAGCTCGTCGGGATAGGCCTTACCAAAATCACCATTGTCTGCCATCGCTTTCCATACCGGCATCAACAACCCTGCCGCCGAGAATGTGAGGGTTTTCCGCAAAAACTCTCTACGCATAAACTGCCGCGTATAGCGTTTTACCGAAACCACCATGGTCAGACTCCTGAAAAAAGGGCCGCTCTGGGATCAGCAGCGGCCAAAGTCCCTGGAAAGGAAGCTGCAGAATAGTGTTTAGAACTGATAGGCGACCCGCATACCGAACTCCTCTGCCCACTCAATAGTCTCGATGATGTTTTCATTCGGGTTGTCGCCCAGGCTTCCATCGAGATAGGTGTAGAACATTTCAATATTCCAGTCGCCGCTTGGCTTCCATTTCAACGCAGGCTGCACCAGCAGACCGCCCCGCGTGTCATATAGCATTGAAAAATCTGCTCGCCACACCAGACCTGGGAAGGGTTGTTGCAACGCCAATACCAGGCCATCCCAGCCATCGACCCCATCCGGAGTATTATTGATGTCACCACCCATACCACTCAGATGACGGCCAAACAGGTCTGACTCTGTGCGATGCATCCACTGGAAGACGAAGTAGGTTGCAGGAAAAGACCGACTGAAACGCTGATATTTTTCAAGTACCAACGCTGAGATAATTTCATCCTCAACAATGTATTCACGAGAAAGATTGGTGTTAGTGAAAACCCGATCCGGGGTGTAGGTCACTTCGAAGTTCAGGATCAACTGGTCTGTCCAGCTGCCGGGCTCACCCTGAAACACATAGCTGAAGCCGGTACCGAAAATATCCTCACGGAAGTATTCGCGCGCGATGTGGCCACGAAATCCGCTGCCAGAAGCTTGAAAGAAAAAGTCGAGCTCGCGGCGCGCTTCTTCCATGCTATCGACTTCTTCAGCCAAGAGCGTTTGTGATTCAGGAAATTCGCGAATGAGCGTATTCAGGCCTTCAATACCATCGAGTCGCGCCATGGCTGCGTAGGTAAACCATTCATCGGCGGACCAAACGCCAGTGGTATCGACCTCCAGGGGAGTTTCGGCAAGCGTTGATCCCGAGCCTGGGACCAACTCCGCATCACGGTTGACGTTGGATTTTGTCCAGCGGAAAACACCATCAGGATTGATTCGGTTGGTGTACATAAACTGCAACCCGACGTCACCGATACTCCCTTTCAGCCGAAAGCCGCTGTTTAGCTCTTCGTCTACAGAGTCGTAGGTGTCACGTATAGTAAATTGTGACGCGATAACGTTGTAGGGCGTATTTGGATTTGGGTAGATAGTAGGCTGGAACATCTGTACAAATGTATCCAGTTCCCAAACACCGATTTGATAGGATGCTCGAATGGCTGGCGACGAAATTCGTTCATCAGCGTATTCTTCCGACGCAAAATCCAGTATCAGGTGGCGCCGTAAATCCAACCCATTGGCTACATCCATTACCCGAAAAAACAGCGCCTGGCCCCAGGCAATTTGTTGATTGCCCGCACGTATCAGCAACGGCCCATCCTGGTAATCTATATAGGCTGTGGGAATATCGATCATATAATCTTCCCCAGCCCACTCCAGACGATTCTGTACACCACCGGTTTCAAAATCGTCATACTCGAAGTAATTGGGTTCACCGTAGAGATAGCCAACTGCCTCGCTGTTCACATCCTCCGGATCAAACTCTTCATACGCCGCAGCATCAAAGATGCCGCGCAGCTTGATGGTCGAAGACCAGTTGCTGTTAAACCGCAGCTGAATGGTGTTCTCCATTCGGACCTGAGTGAAATTAAAATCGTTGTCCGCAGGAATACCGTTACGAACCGCGGTGTCATTAATCGTTGGCTGAGGCAGTAGAGGAAGGTTCGTTTGTGGTAGTGCGCCACGGCGCTCTACTGCTACCCCATTGAAGAGGTTGCCACGCTGGTTGTAGGGGTTTTCTTCATCGACCGTTTTTACAGCCATTTCAGCCCGGATAAAACCACTGATGTTGTAGTCCATTCCTAATAGAGAGCCGTCAAGCGCCTGCACACTACCGGAAAGGGCTGCGGTTAAAGACAACAATGCCAGTATTGCGTTTTTTTTGTAGCTCATAAGGCTGCTCCCTGAATAGCGTTATCAGTATCAGTTGCTGAGTTTTACAATACGACCGAATTGACCGACGATGTAATGCGAGTCACCAAACGCGGCATTGTCGGTATACCAGGCCTTACCCAATTCAGAATGGGCTTGCAGGATGGATAGTTGATCTTGTGTGTTTGGGGTGTTCACCAAGTTTTCTCTGAGACCGAAAACAATCAATTCGGTCTTGTTGGAGACCAGGGCGTTAAGTAATACCCCATTGGTTGTGGTCGCCAGTTTCACCCAGTTGTTGCCATCGTCGGTACTGCGCACCACTTCACCATTCTGGCCGACGGCGTAGAGCGTACCGTCATTGGTCAGTGTTATATCGAAGATCGACGCGTCACCTTTTCGCAATAAGTGCCAGCTTTCACCCAGATCATCTGAACGAGCAATCATGCCGAACTCGCCGACCATCAGGAGTCGCCCTTTGTCGTCGAATATCACCTTATAGATATGCGGCTCATAGGGCTGATCAATCAGCGATTGCCAGTCCACCGCTCTACTCTTCCAGTTCACTCCTTTATCACGCGACACGATGATGGTGCCAAAACCGCCGACAGCGGCGCCGTTACCCTGCCCGTCGACGGCCACTGAAAATAGGCGTTGATCCGTTGGCGTAGACACCGGGGCCCATTTCGATGCGCTATCCGAGCGCATGATCAATCCTTCCTGGCCAACGGTGACTGCGTAATCCTTTCCGCTTGCCACTGAAAGCAACGCTCTGCCGTTTGTCTCCAAGCGCTCAGCTTTCCAGCTTCCGCCGTCACCGCTGCGAAGCAAAGTACCGGCGGTCCCTACTGCGATCAATTCTTTGGGGCCGGCGGAGATACCGTAGACAATGTCGTGAGCCGTGCCTTGATGAACCAGTTCAACACTACCCGCAAAGTCTCTTGCGCTGGCGGGTCCACTGATACTCAGCAATGCACAGATGCAGGCAAGCGCCGCGTGTTTGAATGGCAGCATGGCGTTAACCCCCAAGGCGCTGCATCGCCTGAACCGTCAGGTATTTGTTGTAGACATCCTCTTTAGTGCCGTCGTAGTGGCTTTGATAACCGCCGACAACAGATTTGGCCTGAACAAACCGACTCATACGGTTGGACTGCAGATCATGGCTGTGCACACTGGACCACGACCATGCAGGGTGTGCGCCGTCTTTCCGCGTCATCTTATCGTTCGACTGCAACGCGTAGTGGGGCTCGAAGGATTTCCAGATTTCTCCACGGCGGTCATAGGTGTTGTAGGCCACATACATCTGATTGCGCACATCGATCCAGATTCGTTTTTTACCTACTGGAGATCGCGGGTAACCAACCGGTTCAGCTTCCACCACCAGGCACTCCGGTACCATTTCCATATAGGTATCAAAGAACGTCTGGTCTTTCGGTCCTCCATGAACCGGTTTTTCCCAGTTGTCGTGATAGCCTCCATGGAAGTTGCGTGGGCCGATTACACCCAGCATCGGCTGGCGACCAATAATCTTGTAGTTACCCCAAGTCAACAGTGGGTCGCCGGCTGCCCAGGCATCTGAAAGGAACAATGTTATGCCGGGCACCAGGGGCTCAAAGCGCTGGTTCGTGGGGAACTGCCGCACCCGGCGGAAGGCCGGTATGTAGCCGTGCAGGTCGGGGAATTTGCTCTGGTCGTAATCCCAGATACTCAGAAACGAGGTCCCGGCACTATCATTGGGCGCGGTAAAGAACACCGACTGGTAACGCAGCAGGTCGTCTTTGCCCTTCCAGATATCCCCGTTGGTACGCGCTGTAGTATTCAGCTCACACCAAACAAAGTCATATTGGTAGGAAAGATCACCATCAGGATCAATATCCCAGTCCCTAACAGCATACTGGGAATAGTCATGGCGACCCCAGCTCAGTGTCAGGTTATACGCAGCTTCGATACCATTTTTAGGCTCCGGGAACGGCACACCTCCAACCCAGGGTTTGCCGTCGGCGGTGTAGACGTTGTTGTCTTTACCCAGTACGGCTTTACCCTTGTTTCTGAGGGTTGCCTCTAGAAATTCTGCGGGATACAGCGATGAGACATCCTTGACGGGCTCTACGATATGGATACGGCGGCCCATGGTTTTTACCTGGTGATAAGCAACCGGATCCAACAGCTCCTTCACATGCTCGACATTGTTGGCGGTGATGATGTCGCCGGCTTTTATTTTACCCTTGGTGTACATTTCAATAGATGTAAGCTCATCGGGGTAGACCTTTGACATGTCTGCCCCTCGCGCAATACTGGACCAGAGAGGTGAAAGGAGGCCTGCGCCGGCAACCCCAAGCGCAGTTTTTTCAAGAAAGGCGCGGCGGCTGAAGTTGTGGTCGTATTTTCTGATTCGCATATCTGTTCTCCTACTGGTGTTATCGCCCTAGACTTTTGTTGAAACTAGTAGCTTTCACTGACGGCGGCGCGGCCGACATAACGCTCACTTTTAACCGGTACTTCTGCGGCTACAATTTTGCTGATATCTATACCCTCTCCAATTACCAGAATGTCCTCATTGGAGATAAAGCGCGGTTTGATCAACCAAACAAGCATGGGCAACACAACAAGTGCTACAACCATATTGATCAGCATGACCAGAACCAAGAGAAGCCCCATATCAGCGAGAAACTTCAGGCCAGACAGGAAATACCACGGCAGAATCCCCAACAGCATAATGCTCGCGGTGAACATGATGGCCTTGCCTGTCGTAGTGAGGGCCGCGGTTAACGCCAGCGCGTAGTCTTTCCGCTCTTGATATTCTTCGCAGATACGGCTGAGCAGATAGATGCCATAGTCAATGCCGACGCCGACGCCTATTGCCGCCACCATCAGCGAGTTAATATCAAGGCCGATGCCCATAAACGACATGCATGTAGTAAGGATGAAATTGGAAAGATTTACCGGAATTAGCAAAATCACACCGGCTAACAGCGAACGGTAGGCAAAACTTGCAACCAGCAGTATCGCGGCATTAAGCAACCCCATAATCAACCAGTGATAACGCTCGACAACATGGTTAATTGCCTGCTGCAGGGCGATGGTTCCGCTTCCTAGTCGAACGGTAAAATCACTATGCTCATTGCCGACCTTTTCTACTGCCGCGCGCGCGCTTGCCAGCGCCGCATCCACGGTTTCCTGCTTGTTGTCCGGGTACCAGAATGACACCGTTGAATTTTGCAGCTCGAAATCAACAACATGGCTATAGGCTTTGGGGCTCGAACCCATCAGTACCGCCGAGGTAGCCGCATTAACCGCTCTGTCGTTATCGTCGAGCACCAACCACTTGGTGTGGCCACCGGATATAATGCGGTTAGCGTCCATCAGGAAATCGCCGAAAGAAAGCGTCGCCCTTGGGGGAAAATCGCTGTTCTCCATCTCCGACTGCAGTTGCAGCATGGTGCTGACGGTTTCTGCCTGTTTTGCCACCCGGTTGGTATTGCTCGCGTTCTTCGCCTCCAGAATGATTTCCAGCGTATTCACGCCGGGGAAATGACTGTTGATCATCGCTACCGACTCGTTGTACTCCGAGTCTTCCCACAGAAGATTACTGCCTTCAACAGGGTTGCCAATCTGGATATTCATCGCATGGTAGAAAGAAAATACAGCCACGATGACGGTAATTGCAGCGGAGTATTTAGCTTTTCGCCCCTGTGAAAGAGTCGAAATGGCAGTCAGTGTGGCTTTAACTCTGCCATGAAAACCGTGGTCAGAATCCGCGACGATTTTTTCGAGGTTGCGTGGCGCAGGGAGCACCGACAACAGCAATGGCGCTAGAAAGACGCCGGTTGGGATGAGCATGAATGCCCAAAAGCCACAGAAAAAAGAGAAGCGCTCCATCGCCGGTATAGGCGCAAGAGAAATCAGCAGAATGCCAACAGCATCCGTGATGATCCCAAGAATTGACGGAGCCATCATAACGCTGGTGGTCAGTTCGGCGGCCTTTTGCTTGTCACCAACCTGGTTGAAAATTTCGTAGAACCGCTCTGTAAACTGGACGCAATGACTGAATGAACGTGCGATCAGCAATAACGGCACGATCATTAGCAAAGGCTCAATCGGTAGCCCGACCCAACCCGCGAAACCGAAACCCCAGATCGCCGCCACAAGACTTGCCATGATCGGTGTAACCACACCCGCGATATTCTGCGTGTAAAAAATGAGCGCTAGCACAAGCAAACTCAGAGTGATCGCGAATATGCCTATCATCTGATGCTGATATTCGTATACCCACCCGGTTAGCGCAGGCTGACCTGCCATATAAACTTCGTGATCCTCATCGACGGCCTCATCAACCAAGCCCTTGACGTATTCGAATGCCACCCCATAGTCGAGCAGCCTTTCGATGAAGGTAGCCGATATCAGTGTTGCGGTTTCATCCTGCGAGATAAGAAATTGCTGGGCATTGGGCGATTTTTCAACATTCTTACGAAATTCTTCTATCTGTTCTTCGCTCGTTGGAACCGAATCACCCATCAGTGGTTGGGTATCGATCCCGTAAGGCGTGGCCTGGGCGTAACGAGCCTTTGCCGATGCGATTGACAGAATTTGATCGTGATCGACACCCGGCGTCAGATCGATATCCCGGGTAAGCTGCCAGACTTTTCCCAGTGTTTCCGGGTTGTAGATGTCACCATCTTTTCGCTTAACCATAACCGTAATGGTTAACGGATTTCCAAAATTCGGGTGATCCTTAAAGACGTGTATAAAAGGGTCATCTTCGGGCAGCAAATCCGAGAATATGGTTTTTAGCTCTACGTGCGGAACGCCCATGGCAAAGAATATTGTCAGCATAAGAAACAGAATGCTCGCTATCATTCTGTTTCTCAGAACAAGCCGTGACAATCTGGCCCGGACACTATTCATCACCTGTTCCCTCTTGCGTTTTGATTTTTTTGTTTATCGACTTTCACGTAACGTTTTACCGACGTGAGCCCATTTAATCGCCGAACAGAAAGCTTTTGTATGGTTGTTTATGACGTATTACTGTTAATTGACGACAAGCTCAGACTCGCAGTCGTACACATGTTTCTTTTTCGCTTTGAAAAGTTCGTAACAGAAGCGGGCCTGCGGCTTTTCTGATGCGGTTTTTGGAATTTCAGACATCAGCTGAATAAAGCTTGGTTTTTCGCTTGAATTAAGAAATTGCTTACAGTGTTCTATAAGCCTTGTAGGTTTAAATATTTTTGCTTCAGTAGGAACAACCGCAGCGACGATATCTTTCTCTCCTGGCACACCTGTTGAGGCCGGTATGCCGTAGACAAAAACATCTTCCACATCGGGAAACTCGGCAATCACTTTTTCAATCTTTGCAATGTCTATAAACTCCCCGTTGCGACGTAGCTCATCGCCCTTTCGGCTATGGAAGAAGAACCAGCCGTCCTTATCACGGTGGCCAATATCTCCCATGTATAAAATGCCATCGCGACATTTTTTGCGCGATGCTTCTTCGTTTTTGTAATAAGAAACGGCCAGCGGTTCTCCATTGGCTGATTCAAACGTGATCTCGCCGCGCTCGCCATCGGGCACTTCATTGCCATCGTCATCAACAATCTTTGCAACGAGTGACTCTGGTGGTTTTCCAATACTGCCTATCGGCCCGACGTTGGGAGGATTGAACAACATGCCGCCTTCCGCAGCGCCATAAAATTCGAAAATATCGACATCGAAGCGTTTTTTAAAATCATTCCAGATAGCACCCGGCATACCCGCCGATATGACGTAACGCACAGGGTTATCAGCGTCGTCGTCGCGGCGAGGCTCGCTATAGATAGCATTGGTCATACCGCCAAGCAGGTTGAAAACGGTACACCCATAGTGCCGACAGATATCCCAAAGATGGGTCTTGGTAAATTTTCGACTGATAACACCGCGCATACCCATTTTCAGGACGTTGCCCAGGGTTATCAATTGCGCATTGGCATGTGTTAGCGAGAGTCCCGTGTAGGGTCTGTCATCAGGTTTCATGCCGAGAGCAGGCCCAATGGAGGCGACATTATCGTATCGCTCATAGGGGGCTAGTATCGCCTTGGGGTCGCCCGTAGTCCCGGACGTGTAGAGCATCTGCATGATTTCCGAGGGCGATTCAATGCAGCATTCAACGGGCTCGTAGGTTTCAGACTGTACTGCGTTGTAATCGCTGATGCGGTTGTCCGCGCTACTGATAACGGGAATTTCGCCAGTCCGCATCACCCAAATCCATTCAATAGAATCTATTTGGTCGGCGACTTTTTCCAGGTTTTTGTAGCAGTAGTCTGCGCAGATCACACCTTTGCAGCCTGAAAACTCGATCATGTATTTGAGTTTATCGCCGTCCGTTCTCGGATCTATGGGTACGAAAACACTGCCTATCAGAGAACTTGCAACCATCGCATCGACAAATTCCGGGTGGTTCTGCATCAGTAAGGCAAACTTATCGCCCCGGCGCATGCCGGCACCTACCAACGCATTCGCCAGGCGCTGGCCGTTGTCCCAAAGGTTCTGGTAGGTACGAATCTGAGAATTTATCGTCCCATCAGTAGATAGCGTTGCGAACGTTAATACATCGAGATCCGGGCGTTCATTTTTTTTCGCTTCAATAAGATTTGCGAAGATCCGAGTATCTTTCATAAGCTTCCCCTAATCTTTACTCAGTATTGTCAATACCAGCGCAGCGACGTCTTTGCCAAGGTATCCACCTCCGTTCTCTGCCAAGGCCAACTTGGCATTCCGCACCTGCCTGTCACCAGCTTCTCCGCGAAGTTGCATGGTCAATTCGACCAGCTGCGCAGCACCTGTGGCGCCAATCGGATGGCCTTTGCGCATAAGGCCACCGGAAGTGTTTACCGGGATACGACCGCCTAAAGATGTCGCACCACTCTCAACCAATTCGCCCCCCTGTCCGTACCCGCAGAGACCCAGATATTCGTAGTAGCAGATCTCGGAAATTGCCGACGCATCGTGCAGCTCAATGCAGCTCAAATCCTGTGGATCAACCCCAGTGGTGTTGTAGATTTCAGTCGCCGCCTGTTCCACGATGGGTGTTTCGCCCTCAGCCACATCCCAACCACTGGTCAGGGTGGAATCAAGAACGCGTACGCAACGCGAACTATCCAGGCGCCGGCGCACCCGTTCGCTCACCAACACCAACGCTGCGGCGCCATCACCGATCGGTGCACACATAGGTAGTGTTAGGGGGTCGACTATCGATTTGGCGGACAGAACGTCGTCGATACTTAGGGTATTTTTGAACTGTGATAGGGGATTGAGTGCGCCATGTGTTGAATTTTTCGCTGACACCGCCGCAATTTGTTCTCGCGTGGTGCCATAGCGATACATGTGCTCACGCGCCCAAGTCGCGTAGATATCGATAAATAATGAACGCGTTTTGCCGGCGCCTTCAGTATCCAACGGATGGTCTATTGCACTGTTTCTGGCGATGAGCCCATCGATAATTTCGTCTTCTGCGGCAACATCAATTGCTCCGGAGAATACTGAGAAAGTCCGCAACTTGTCGTCGTGATAGAGTTTTTCGTATCCGCACACCAGAGCAATATCATACGCACCACGCGACATCAGACTATAAGCTTGCTGCAAAGCAGTGGCTGATGTTGCACAGGCGTTTTCGATATTGATGACGGGTATCCGGCCGATACCCATCGAACGCAAGACGACCTGACCCGGGATACAGGTCTGGCCGCAGATAACCGCACCAGCGGCATTGCCCATATAGGCAACCTGCAGTTCACTGCTTTCAATGCCCGCATCTTTCAGCGCAGCCTCAATGGCGGGCCTAGCGAGCTGTGCCAAAGAACTCGTTCTGAAGTCGCCAAAGGGTGTCATACCGACACCGGCGATATATACCGCGGTAGCGGACATTATCGCCCTCCGTCGATCTTTTCCGGGTCGTATAGGTAGGAGCCGCCTTTGATGGAGAGCACTTCATTGCAGCCGTCTTCTATCATCGACGCCCGCGCATCGCGCAGCATTTTTTCAATAGGGTATTCTCGGCTCAAGCCGTTACCGCCAAACAGTTGCAGTGCATCGCTGGTAACTTCGAAGGCGGTCTGGGTGCTGGTTGTTTTGGCAAACATTGCCGAACACAGGGACGGCTCCAAGTTTGTGGGGTCATTGTTGAACGCCAGGACACGACGTGTGAGTGCGCGCGCCATTTCGGTTTTCCGAAACAGGTGGAAAAGCCGAGACTTTACAGATTGATGCTGGATAATCGGCACACCGCCCTGCTTTCGTTCGTGAACGTAATCATGGGCGAGATGGGCCGCAGCCTGGGCCAACCCCGCAAACGTAGCGCCCATCAGTGCATTGGCTTCTGTGTGGATGCAGTAGACTGCCCGCAGGTAGTCTTCCGGACCGGCGAGCAGGTATTTTTCGGGAATATTCACATTGTCGAAGAAAAGTTCACCCTGGCAGAGGGCGCGCTGACCCAATTTATCCAGTGGTTTGCCCCGGGATACGCCGGGCAAGTCTGTGGGGAACACCAGCACGCAACCTTTCTCAGGATCCGGGCCGTCGCCGGTATCCGCAGCGCAATACAGAATGCATACCTCGGCAATAACTCCGTTAGAAACCCAGGCCGACTTTTGGCCATTCAGTGTGATTGATCCGTCTTTTAGTGTAGCCACGCAGTTAGGACGGCCGTAGTTGCCGGTTGGGTGACTGACTTTTCCGTTGGGATCCAGCATGTCAGACCCATGATCCGGCTCGGTAATAGCCCAACAGCCCAGTTTTTCGTCGGGAAACTCTTCCAGTAAGTCCATTCGGCCGAACTTAGCCGAGATCCATTGTGGCAGAATGGCGGCGCCTACTGAGATTGCAAGTCCACTATCGCCGTAGCCAAGCTCTTCAAAAAGAATGGAAAATAGCAGCGCAGCTTCATTTGGCTCCATCTCCATCAGCGTTTCCACGCGCACACCAAGATCAAGATAGCGCTGACGAAACTCCCAGTATGGGGAGTCCTCGGCAATAGCTTCTTCGGGCGACATTTTGTCGAGCTGTTGACCTATTGGGCGCATTACTTTGAGCGCAAAGTCGCGCAATGTGGCCTGAAAATCTCTGATGTGATCGGGCAGTGCGGCCTCGGCGCCGCTGAGGGTAAGGCTGCCTGTTGGCACGCTATTCCAGTCTTGAACCGCCATGGATGTTCCCCTGTTATTAACTCGTTTATGAAATCATCGATAGGGGTTCATACTACCTAGCCGTCCAATTTCCAGTTTGTTTACACAAGACATTTATATTGTTAATTTACGACATCGTTTCGGTACCAGTGCGACAATAATATTAATTATGGAACTGAGATCATCACTGGAAACAGCTCCCCCGCGGCATTTGGTGTACGGGTTGAACCCCCTGATCTCTATCCTCAGGGAGCACAGTATCGACCCCCAGCCATTGCTGGAAGTCGCTCATATTCCAATTGATGCTCTGGATGATCCGACCTATCAACTCACACCCCATCAGGAAATTACGTTTACCGAGCAGGTTATCAAAGCCGTAGGCGAGCCGGATTTCGGTCTTACGGTTGGCCAGCGCTACCACCTGTCTTCCTATGGCATGCTGGGGCTTGCCATCCAGACCAGTGCTGACTTATTAAGCGCGATGCAGGTGCTCTATAAAAATATTCTGATGACTTGGACATACATGCACTGGATCACGACAGTTCGCGGTGATACAGCCTATGTGAGTCTCAGCAAATTGCGAGATCTCGGTGAGTGTCACCAGTACATGATTGACCGGGGTTTGGTAGCCTCACGCATTATTTTTGAGGAAGCTCTGGGTAGTCCGTTGAATATATCCGCCGTCTATCTGACGCAGTCCGAGCCAGACTATGCGCATCGTTATCACGAACTGTTCGACTGTGACATCCACTTTGGCGCCAACGAAAACTGCTACGAATTTCCGGCCGATGTGTTAACCCAACCACTTATTCACGCGGAACCGGAAACATCGCGAATCTATGCCAGTCAATGCGAACGCATCACCAAGCAGCTGGCCAGCAACCAGACGTTTTCTGACATTGTCAGAAACTATATTCTCGCTTCAGCGCACCAGTCGACTACGCTGGAGCAAGCTGCCGATTATCTGAATATGACAGTACGAACGGTGCAGCGGAAGCTGGGTCAGGAAAACACCAGTTACAAGGAGTTGCTGGAAGAAGTGCGTCGTAATCTGGCTATCGAATACTTACAAACCACGACCCTGACGCTTGACGATATTGCAGATAAACTTGGCTACAGCGATTCATCCAGCTTTTGTCACGCCTACAAACGGTGGACCGGATCCAATCCTGGCGAGCTACGCCGACGCGCCATTAACCTCTGAATTTAAGGTCGTGCGGTACTGTTGGGGAGACTCTCCGGCCCAGCGCTTGAAGGCGTTCGAAAAGTTGGCTGTATCTGAATAATCCAAAGATAAGGCGATTTGTTCTATCGTAAGGGATGTAGTTTCCAGATACTCCTTCGCCAATCGGAAGCGAATATTGTCAACGATTCGCTGATATCGTGTTCCCTGTTCCTGCAGCCTTCTGCGCAGTGTTCGCCCGGACAGGTTCAGCATATCAGCCATGATTTCTATTCCGGGAAAGCGACCTGGATTGGCAAGCAAGTGCTCTTCTATTTCTTCAACGATTGTAAATTGCTGATCCAGCCTGGCTTTGGATATTTCGCATTTTTCAATGCACAACGCGGCAGTGTCGCTATCGCTATGCAACAGTGGGAGGTCCAGTAAATCATAGGGAAACTGCAGTTGATACGCGTCGCAGTTAAATTCTACTGGGCAATTAAACACTTTTTCGTAAACGCTTTTATTGAACCGAGGCGCGTGAGCTATTTTTACGCCGGTAAGAAAATCGTCTTTCTCAAGCAAGCCTTTCACGATCATAAAGGTCGCTGCAAGCTCTCTTTCAGCGATCATTTCCAACGCTTTGTCATCGTACAACACCGATGACATGCTCATGATGGCGGTGCCGCCTTCAACCTGGAAGTCATGCTCAAGAAAGGCGAAGCTCAGCTCAACGTACTTGTAGGCCAGTTGCAGCGCCTTGCGCAAGGTCGCCGCGCTCATCAGTGCGTAGCCGTAAAGCCCAAACAAATTAATGGGATAGGCGCACCCTACCCGCAATGCGCTCTCGGGATCGAGGGTAACTTTTTCTATGTTTCGCAGAAACTTCAGCCCCTGACTGAGCGGGATGCGGGTATCCGGATTCTCCAGAATCGAGAGGCTAAGACCCGTTCCAGCAAGTAGTTGACCGGCGTTGAAGCCCTCCTTCTCGAAAAGTCGTACTGGAGCGAGGATTGTTTTAGCGGAATGTGTTTTGGGTCTCATTGCCAACAGCTCGCGATCGGCGAAGTCTGTAAACTAGCAACGCTGGCCACATTTCACAAGCCTATGGCCAGCTTTCCTATTCTCGAATTCCCTGTATCGGGACTAACGTAAATGCTCCAAGCCAATGCTTGAACGATCAAGGCTAATTATTATTAGAAGGAGCACTGATATGAGCACGGAACCGAAAGTACTGATCTACGGCGCCAGCGGTTACACCGGTAAGCTGGTGGCGGAATGTCTCGGTGAACGAAAAATTCCGTTTTACTTCGCGGGGCGAAATCAGCAACGGCTGGAAGATGCCATGAAAATCGTCGTCGAGCGGTTGGGTCACGAACCGGACCACGTCATCGCTCAGGCGGAGAACAAAAAAGACGCGCTGTTACCGCTGTTCAAGAATGTCGACGTCGTCATCAACGTCGCTGGCCCGTTTATGCAGATGGCCTGGCCGGTCGTCGAGGCTTGTCTTGAAGCTAACTGCCATTATCTCGACACCACAGGCGAGCAGGACTGGACCATCGCGATCCGCGATGAATACGGTAAAGCCTTCGCCGACAAGAATCTGCTACTGAATCCCGCTAACAGTTACATGTGGGCCGCTGGGGCGCTGGCGGCAGAAAAAGTTTTAGAAGACCCCGAGATCGATACTCTGGATATAACTTACCAAATCAAGGATGCCCTGCCCTCCCAGGGTTCCACGAGGTCGTTTCTGCGAATGGTCTGTAACCCCCAGTACAAACTGAAAGATCACCAAATGGTTGAATGGCAGGGAGATCGTGCCTTCACAATTTCGGTACCTCATCTTTCTCAGGTACAACTCGCATTGCCCTGGGGTGGGGGCTGCGAGCCGGTTTGGTATGAGTTCGATGATAGAGTACGTTCCTGTCAGGTACTGACTGCATTTGGCGACGAGATCATTGAGACCGTTGTCGCAACGATTCATCGCTTCCTTAAGGAAGCCGAAGGGAAGAGTCAGGAAGAAAAAGAAGCACTGACCAATCAGTTTGGCGATGAGATGAATAGTACAGAACCGCCAAAGGACTCCGTGGACATTCACCGCACCGTAATTACCTGTATTGGGCAAGGCCGACAGAAGACGACGGTATTCCCGATGTCGATGTGCGCGCCGTATACCTTTACCGGCGAAATTTGTGCAGAGGCTAGTGAGCGGCTTTTGAATGGCGAGCTGGTTAATCCGGGCTTTCAGTCTGCCGCTGGAGCATTTGGGCATAAGGCCTTGATGAAGGTCTTTCACGAAAAAGGCTATATCAATCTGGAGTGATACCCCGATTTCCGCGCAATAAAAAAGGCAGCCAAAGCTGCCTTTTTTATAGAAAAAGCAATGAGTTACTTTTTCAGGTTTTTGCGAATCTGCTGCAGCGTACGCATCTGTGCCGATGCGGCAGCCAGTTGGGCAGCAGCGCGCGAGTAGTCGATTTCACTGCTCTGGTTGGTCATCGCGTGGGCGGCAGCTCGCTGGGCTTCAGCAGCGGCAGCTTCATCCAGATCGCCAGCGCGTACCGCTGTGTCTGCAAGAATGCTGATCGTGCCTTTCTGCACTTCGAGATAACCACCGGAGACGTAGAAGATTTCCTCTTCACCGCCATCCTTGATAACGCGAACCGGGCCCGGCTCCAACGCAGTAAGCAGAGGTGCGTGACCGTAGCTAACACCCAGATCACCGAGTGTGCCGTGCGCGACAACCATTCTGGCCAGTCCGGAGAAAATCTCCTCTTCCGCACTTACGATGTCGCAATGTATGGTCATAGCCATGTTCTAACCTCGTTGCTAGCGAGCGCCTCGATATCATTGTCGAGGCGCCCATGCCTACGCGGAAGAGCCTTACAGCTTCTTCGCTTTCTCAATTGCTTCGTCGATGGTGCCGACCATGTAGAAAGCCTGCTCGGGCAGATCGTCGTGCTGACCGTTGAGGATTTCCTGGAAGCCGCGGATGGTTTCTTTCAGAGAAACGTACTTACCGGGGCTGCCGGTGAAGACTTCGGCCACGTGGAAGGGCTGTGACAGGAAGCGTTCGATTTTACGCGCGCGCTCTACCACCAGCTTGTCTTCTTCAGAAAGTTCGTCCATACCCAGGATGGCAATGATGTCTTTCAGCTCTTTGTAGCGCTGCAGAACGGTCTGTACACCGCGGGCCACGTCGTAGTGCTCGGCGCCGATGATCAGCGGGTCGAGCTGACGAGAGGTAGAATCCAGCGGGTCAACAGCCGGGTAGATACCTTTCGCGGCAATGTCACGGCTCAGTACAACCGTTGAGTCGAGGTGAGCAAAGGTGGTGGCTGGCGAGGGGTCAGTCAAGTCATCCGCCGGTACGTATACCGCCTGGATAGAAGTGATAGAACCGGTCTTGGTTGAGGTGATGCGTTCCTGCAGAACACCCATCTCTTCCGCCAGTGTCGGCTGGTAACCTACCGCTGAAGGCATACGGCCCAGCAGTGCTGATACTTCGGTACCGGCCAGTGTGTAGCGGTAGATGTTGTCGACAAACAGCAGAACGTCACGGCCTTCGTCACGGAATTTCTCTGCCATGGTCAGACCGGTCAGAGCAACACGCAGGCGGTTGCCGGGCGGCTCGTTCATCTGGCCGTAAACCATCGCTACTTTGGATTGCTTGAAGTCTTTAACGTTTACAACGTTCGCTTCCTGCATCTCGTGGTAGAAGTCGTTACCTTCACGAGTACGCTCACCAACACCGGCGAATACAGACAGACCGCTGTGCTCGGTTGCGATGTTGTTGATCAGTTCCATCATATTTACGGTTTTACCAACACCGGCACCACCGAACAGACCAACCTTACCACCCTTGGCGAACGGGCAAACCAGGTCGATAACCTTGATGCCGGTTTCGAGCAGTTCGTTGGAGGCTGCAAGCTCTTCGTACTTGGGCGCATGGCGGTGAATCTGCATGCGCTCCTGCTCGCCGATCGGACCACATTCGTCGATCGGGTTGCCCAGTACGTCCATGATACGGCCGAGGGTTTCAATACCGACGGGTACCTTGATGGGCTCATTAGTGTTAGTTGCTTCCAGGCCGCGACGCAGACCTTCGGAAGAACCCAGTGCGATTGTGCGCACAACGCCGTCGCCCAGCTGCTGCTGTACTTCCAGCGTCAGGCCACTCTCGTTGACGGTCAGTGCGTCATAAACCTGTGGCACGGCATCGCGTGGAAATTCCACGTCGATAACGGCGCCGATGATTTGTACGATACGTCCGCTACTCATTTCCGGTTCCTCTCAAACCTGAAGATTTAAATTTCGTTTCCTGTCCCGCAGTCTTAACCGCTGACTGCGGCGGCACCGCCCACGATTTCCGACAGCTCTTGGGTGATCGCTGACTGACGGGCCTTGTTGTAGACCAGTTGCAGATCGTCGATCAGGTCGCCGGCGTTGTCGGTTGCATTCTTCATCGCAATCATTCGCGCGGCTTGCTCACAAGCGCCATTTTCAACGACCGCCTGATAAACCTGTGACTCGATGTAGCGAGTCAGCAGTCCGTCCAGCAGCTCTTCGGCGTTGGGCTCGTAAATGTAATCCCAGTGATGCTTCAGTTCTTCGTCGTCATCCGCAGGCAGCGGCAACAATTGCTCGACCTGCGGCGTCTGGGTCATGGTGTTCACAAACTCGTTGCGCACCAGATACAAACGGTCAATCGTGCCGTCGCTGTAGCCATCCAGCATGACTTTAACGCTGCCGATCAGGCCTTTGATTTCCGGGTCTTCACCCAGATCACGAACATTGGCTACAACATTGCCGCCGTAGCTCTGGAAGAAGGCGCCGGCTTTGGCGCCCACCAGACAGAGATCAACCTCAACACCCTGCTCGGCCCAGGATTTCATGCTGCGAATCGCGGCTTTAAACAGGTTAACGTTCAAACCACCACACAGACCGCGGTCGGTCGATACCAGAATAAAGCCAACGCGCTTGACCTCGCGCTCTTCCATGAACTCGTGTGTGTATTCCGGGTTGGCGTTGGCGATGTGGCCAACCACTGCCCGGATGCGCTGCGCGTACGGCTTGCCCAGCTGCATGCGATCTTGAGCTTTACGCATTTTACTGGCGGCGACCATTTCCATCGCGCTGGTAATTTTCTGCGTGCTCTTGATGCTGGAGATCTGGGTGCGTATTTCTTTTGCGCCTGCCATAGTAATTGGCCCTCAAGCTTCCTACCGGCGCGCTTGCGCGCGCCATTTCTATCAGGAAAAACCTACCTGAAAACTTACCAGGTCTGGGTTGCCTTGAACTTCTCAACAAGCTCTTTGAACTTGCCTTCCAGTTCGTCGTTCCAGTTACCTGTGTCGTTGATCTGCTTCATCACGTCGGCGTATTCGGCGTTGGCAAATGACAGCAGTGAGGCTTCGAAGTCCAGTACCTTGTTGACTTCGACGTCTTTCAGGTGACCTTCGTTGGCGCAGTACAGAACCAGACCCATTTCAGCAATGCTCATGGGCGAGTACTGTTTCTGTTTCATCAGCTCGGTTACACGCTCACCGTGATCCAGTTGAGCCTTGGTCGCATCGTCAAGGTCAGAGGCAAACTGGGAGAATGCCGCCAGTTCGCGGTACTGAGCCAGTGCGGTACGGATACCACCGGACAGCTTCTTGATAACTTTGGTCTGAGCCGAACCACCAACACGCGATACCGAGATACCGGCGTTCATTGCCGGGCGGATGCCCGAGTTGAACATGTCGGTTTCAAGGAAGATCTGACCGTCGGTGATCGAGATAACGTTGGTCGGTACGAAGGCCGATACGTCACCTGCCTGGGTTTCGATAACAGGCAGGGCTGTCAGTGAACCGGTTTTACCTTTCACTTTGCCGTCGGTGAACTTCTCAACATAGTCTTCGGAAACACGCGCGGCGCGTTCCAGCAGACGGCTGTGGAGGTAGAAAACATCACCGGGGTAGGCTTCACGGCCCGGCGGACGACGCAGCAGCAGGGAGATCTGGCGGTAAGCCCAGGCCTGCTTGGTCAAATCGTAGTAGATAACCAGCGCGTCTTCGCCGCGATCGCGGTAGTACTCACCGATGGTACAACCGGTGAAGGGTGCAATGAACTGCATGGACGCAGGATCAGAAGCAGTCGCTGCAACCACGATGGTGTGGTCCATGGCGCCGTGCTCTTCCAGTTTGCGCACAACAGCGGCAACAGAAGAGGCTTTCTGACCAACGGCAACATAGATACATTTGATGCCGGAGTCTTTCTGGTTGATGATCGCGTCAACCGCAACGGCAGTTTTACCGATCTGACGG
Source organism: Spongiibacteraceae bacterium (assembly GCA_002710725.1). Taxonomy (GTDB): domain Bacteria; phylum Pseudomonadota; class Gammaproteobacteria; order Pseudomonadales; family Spongiibacteraceae; genus Litorivivens. The sequence continues at coordinate 7,224 of PAKT01000007.1, read as the reverse complement.
TCGCCGATGATCAGCTCACGCTGGCCGCGACCGATGGGTACCATGGAGTCGATCGCTTTCAGACCGATCTGAACGGGCTGGTCAACCGATTTACGCCAGATAACACCGGGAGCAACTTTTTCAATTGCGTCGGTTTCTTTGGCATCAATCGGGCCTTTACCGTCGATGGGGTTACCCAGCGAATCGATAACGCGACCTTCCAGTTCCGGGCCGACCGGCACTTCAAGAATACGGCTGGTGCATTTGCACTTTTGACCTTCGGCAATGCCGAGGTAATCGCCCAGTACCACCGCACCTACGGAGTCACGCTCCAGGTTCAGTGCCATACCGAAACGGCCGCCTTCAAATTCAATCATTTCACCGTACATGACGTCGGTCAGACCGTGAATACGGACGATACCGTCAGATACGGAAACTACGGTTCCTTCATTGCGAGCTTCAGAAGACACATCGACGTTTTCGATGCGCTGCTTGATGATGTCGCTAATTTCGGATGGATTCAGTTGCTGCATGCTCTGTTCCTCAATCCTGTGTCTAATCGCTTAGGAATTCATTGCTTCGGCGAGTTTCGCTAAGCGACCGCGCACCGAACCGTCGATAACCAGATCGCCCGCGCGGATCAATACGCCGCCGAGCAGTTCTTTATCAACGACTGCCGTTACTTTGACTTCGCGCTGGAGTTTGCCACTCAATGCCTGTACCAACGACTGTTGGGCGCTGGCATCCAGTTCAAAAGCCGTTGACAGTTCTACGTCAACGCTCTTCTCCTGAGCGGCCTTGTGTGCCTCAAAAATCACGGCGATTTGCGGCAGCAGGGTCAGACGCTTGTTCTTGGCCAGAACGCGAATAAAATTCTGGCCTTTATCGTTGAGCGCGTCGCCGCACACATCGATAAAGGTCTGGGCCTGCTGATCCGTGGTCATCGCCGGCGACGCCAGCACTTTCTTGATAACATCCTGCCGGGCTACTGCCGCCGCTGTCGAAAGCTGCGCTGACCAGCCGGCCAGATCGCCAGCGGCCAGAGCGTACTCAAACGCCGCCTTCGCGTAAGGCCTTGCCACTGTGCTCAGTTCAGCCATGATATACCTCGCTTACAGTTGGGCGGCCAGTTTATCGAGCATATCTTTGTGCTTGGCTTCGTCGACAGACGCTTCCAGCACTTTCTCTGCGCCAGCCAGGGCCAGTGTGGCCACCTGCGAACGCAGCTGCTCTTTGGCGCGATTGACCTCTTGCTCTACTTCCGCTTGTGCAGCGGTTTTGATGCGGTCAGCTTCCGTTCGCGCCTGCTCTTTGGCTTCATCGACAATCTGATTGGCGCGTTTATTCGCCGATTCGATGATGCCCGCAGCCTCAGTTTTGGCTTCCTTCAAATGCTTGGAGGCCTTTTCCTGAGCCAGCTCCAGATCACGACCGGCGCGATCCGCAGCTTCCAATCCGTCAGCTATCTGCTTCTCGCGCTCATCCATCGCGGCTCGGATCGCCTTCCAGACGAAGGCGTAGCTGAACCAGATGAAAAACAAGAAGGCGATGGACTGGCCAATTAGGGTGAGATTAATGTTCACGCCGACACCTCTGTTTGACGGTTAAATGTAAGTACTGTCAAAAAGGTGTGCTTACGCCATTCCTGGCACAAGTACGAACAGTACGTACATGGCGATACCAACACCGATCATGGGTACCGCATCAAGCAGACCGGCGATCAGGAACATTTTGGTTTGCAGCATGGGAGCCAGTTCGGGCTGACGCGCAGAACCTTCCAGCAGTTTACCGCCCAGCAGAGCGAAACCGATGGCGGTACCCAGAGCACCAAAACCGATCATCAAAGAAACAGCAATCAAAGCCAAGCCCATGGTATTTCTCCTAAGTAGTGTAAATTTAAAGCAAAAGTTAAACGTAAAGTGAATTAATGAAACTGGTCTTCTTCTTCAACCTGGTGCGCCATCGCCATGTAGACGATAGTCAGTACCATGAAGACGAAGGCCTGCAACACGATAACCAGAATGTGGAACACCGCCCACGCCCACTGCAGTACACCCGCGAACAGACCGAGCACCAGACCGGCACTGAACATGGTGGCAATCAGGATGAAGATCATCTCGCCGGCGTACAGGTTTCCGAACAGTCGCAGACCGAGAGAGATCGGCTTGGATATCCAGGAAATGGTTTCCAGTGCGAAGTTAATCGGAATCAGAATCAGGTTGATGTACCACTTCTCAGCGTGGAAGGGGTGCAGTGTCAGTTCTTTGACGAAACCCATAAAGCCCTTCTTGGCGATGGTGAAGTAAATCATCAAACCAAAAACGGTGAAGGCCATGCCGAGAGTCACATTGGGATCTGTGGTCGGTACGACTTTAAAGAAGAAGTGGGGGTCGCCGCTGATAATGGTGGCCAGGTGCGGCAGCCAGTCGACCGGCACCAGGTCCATGGTGTTCATCAGTAGAATCCAGACGAAGATGGTCAGAGCCATCGGCGCGATCATGGCGTTCTTGTGATGAAAACTGTCTTTGACCTGCTTGTCGATAAAGTCGACAGCCATTTCGACAAAGTTCTGCATGCCGCGCGGCACGCCGGTGTGAATACGCTTGGCAACGCGAGCAAACACCAGCACAAACACGGCGCCGAGAAAAATGGACCAGAACATGGAATCCAGGTGAATGGCCATAAAGCCCATATCACTTGCTTCCTGTGAGGTGTGTGCCAGTGTCCAGGTATCCTGCGACAACACGTCGACCGAACCGTCAGCGTTGTGACGTTCATAACCTTCCGGCAACTTGCCATAGGTCAGGTTGGTCAAGTGGTGCTGGATATAACTGGTAGCGGTTAAGGTTTCCCCTGCCATCTCTCGCTCTCAATCTCAAAAGGTATCTTGGAAAGCCTGCGCGTCATCTTTGACGGCTTTTCAAGGCACCCTTTTTTAAGGTTACTGGCTAAACATTTCTGTAACTGCTGCTATTTTGCGATGCGCCGATTGCCGATCTGCCAGGCAAACACCAGGTTAACCAGCATCATGCCGATAAAGCCGGCAAACAGAGCGCCCGCATTCACAGACGGCACACTGCTGAACACCACCGCAAACAGGCACACCGTCAAAACAAACTTACCCGCTTCACCCCGCTTGAAGGACAGGGACACTGCCCTGGCCGCGCGTGCGCCCCGATGACGAAACGCCATCCGGGCAAAATAGGCATTGGGTAATACTGAGATCAGGCCGCCTATCAGGATAGATTTGGCCAACACCGCATCTACCAGTAAAACTGTGGCCGAAGCCAGAACGAGCAATCCTGTCTGGATACCGAAGATTTTCAGCAGCGGGGGGCGCGAAATGATGGCAGCCGTCGGCGGCTTAGCCCCCTGCTGTGCCATAAGTCTCCCCAAAAGCGTGCTTCTAATTCCGATTTCCGGTGAGCTGTCACTCGTCCAAAAAGCGGGGCGAATTATAGGGCCAATATGGTCAAGTATCAACCGATCCGCCTGCTCGAGGGTGGACAAATTGTCCCACCCTCTGATTAACACCCGCTGCGAATACCAAAATAAAATCAAACACTTACCATTTAGCACAATATAGTGTGGTTTTCATGGGGTGTACTACTAGATGAAGTACCGAAATTAAACAGTGCTGTTTATTAGCCCCGTCTGCATTTCTAGTTTTTGCAGAACGAGCACTGGGTGAAACCACAGCCGATGTCGCTTCAACACAGACTCGCGCCACAAACCGTGCGCTAGCATCGTCTTTTAAAGACTCGGCTGCAAGCACTGCAGCACAGGTGGATTAGATCCTCGGCCATAACGGAATCCGTCGCTGGTGGTTGCCGCCATTAGTCAGTAATGTAAAGGGCAACAACAATACAAGGGGGTTCCATGGAGCAACTCAGCGGTCAGGATGCAATGTTTCTCAGTGCGGAGATGAAAGGTCTTCCGCAACATATTGGGGGGTTGAGTATCTACGATCAGTCTACCGCCGAAGGCGGTATCGTGCGCTTCAAGCAGATTCTCTCCATGCTGGAAAGCCGCGTCCACCTCTCACCCATCTTCACCCGCAAGCTGGCCCACGTGCCCATGAAACTCGACCGCCCCTATTGGGTGGAAGACGAACATTTTGATCTTGAATACCACGTGCGCCACATAGCGCTGCCCGAGCCCGGCGACTGGCGCCAGCTCTGTATTCTGGTGTCGCGCATCCACGCCCGGCCGCTGGATATGAACAAGCCGCTGTGGGAGATGTACATCATCGAAGGGCTGGACAATATCGAAGGGCTGCCAAAGAACTGCTTTGCCATGCTGTTGAAGGCCCACCACGCGGCGATGGACGGCGCCACCGGCGCGATGCTCTTCCCCATCATGCATGATCTGACACCCGAAGTTCAGCAGCCTACCGACATTCCGCCGCGCGTCATCAAGAAGGCCACCGACTGGCAGCTGCTGAGCAAGGCCTATGTGAACAACCTGAAACGTCCGCGGCGCGCCTTGAAACTGATAGGCAACGTGCTGCCGGCCTACCGACGCATTCGGGCAGGCCGCAGGCAGGGCGATTTTCGTTCACTGGAAGACAAACAGATAACCCGTTTTCAGGGCCGGATATCGCCCTATCGGGTAGTGGATTCGGTCAAGTTTGATTTTGAAGACGTGCGCGCCATCAAGAATACGGTGAAGGGAGCGACCGTGAATGATGCGATGCTGACCATCGTCTCCGGCGCCCTGCGCAGGTATCTGGCCGCCAAGAACGAGCTCCCGGAAAAAACCCTCGTTACCGGTTGTCCGATTGATGTGCGCAGCGACGCTGAACGCGCCGCCGGTGGCAATATGGTCGGTTTTATGACCGTGTCACTGTGTACCGATATCGACGACCCGAAGGCACGACTGGAAACCATCGCCTCTGAATCCAAACAGAGTAAATCCTACGCCGAAGCCCTCGGGCCACGGATCGCGATGGATGTCACCGATGTTATGCCCGGCGGCATGATGGCGCTGGCCATGCGCGCCGCCGTTGGCACCGGCCTGACCGAACGCGCGGTCATATTCAATACTGTGGTGACCAATGTTCCCGGGCCGCCCGTGCAACTGTATTTCTGCGGCGCGGAACTGGTGGATGGCTTGAGCCTGGGGCCGCTTCTGCCAGGGGTTGGCCTGTTCCATGTGGTCTACAGTTCGGTGCAACACAAGAAGGGGTCGATCGCGATTTCCTTTAATGCCTGCCGCGAACAGATGCCGGATCCATCCTTTTATGCCCAGTGCATTCAGGAGTCGTTTGACGAGCTGAAAGCAGCGACGCTGAAAAAATAAAGGGGGTTACGCGGGGCTCTAGCGGCCCCCGCCGTAAAGATTCAGGAGCTGATTTTGCTGATAATGCCGTCGAGCTGGTCGAGGTTATTGTATTTGATCACCAGCTTGCCGGCGCCTTTGGCACTGTGCTGCACCTGCACCGGCGAGCCCAACTGCTCGGACAGATCGTCCTGCAGCTTCTTTATATCCGGGTCGAGTTTTTTCGGAGTCGTCTGGCTTGGATTCTTCTGCTCGTCCACCAGGCGCCGCACCAGCGCCTCGGTCTGACGCACCGACAGGCCGCGACCGACAATCTGGGAGGCGGCGGAGGCTTGCATATCCGGGTTCAGCGACAGCAGGGCACGGGCATGGCCCATTTCCAGATCGCCGTGTTCCAGCATGCGTTGCACTTCTTCGCGCAGGTTGGTCAAGCGCAGCAGGTTGGTGATAGTGGTTCGCGATTTACCGACCGCCTCAGCAACCTGCGCATGGGTCAGCTCAAATTCGCGCTGCAGACGCTGCATCGCCAGCGCCTCTTCCATGGGGTTCAGGTCTTCGCGCTGAATGTTTTCAATCAGCGCCATGGCGACGGCGGCTTCATCCGGCACATCGCGGATCAATGCGGGTATGGTATCCAGGCCGGCGAGCTGGGTCGCGCGCCAGCGCCGTTCCCCGGCGATGATCTCAAAGCGCTGGTCGCTGATCGGGCGCACCACAATCGGCTGCATCACGCCCTGGGATTTAATACTCTCTGCCAGTTCTTCCAGCGCTTCGGGCTGCATGTCCCGGCGCGGCTGGTACTTGCCGCGCTGGATCAGGTCGACGGGCAAATCGCGCAGTTCCCCGTCGGCCGGACGGCCGGGACGGGTTTCGCCGGCCCCCTGCAGGGGAACACTCTCCGGCGGAGTCGTTGTGGCAGCCGCCTGACTGCCCAGCAGGGCGTCAAGTCCGCGCCCCAAACCTCGTTTCTTTGCCATTTATCCTTCAGACCGAATCAATTGCAGATCGGGCGTTTCGCGCGTCTGCGGTTTATCTGCACGTCGGAGCATTTCGCCGGCCAGCGCAATATAGGCCATGGCTCCTTTCGAATCCTTGTCGTAGTGAATTACCGGCATACCGTGACTCGGGGCCTCGGCCAGGCGCACATTGCGCGGAATCACGGTGCGGTAGACCTTGTCGCCAAAATGGTTGTAGAGCTGGGCGGAGACATCATTGGTCAGGCTGTTGCGCGGGTCGTACATGGTGCGCAGCAGACCTTCAATTTCCAGCTCCGGGTTGATCAGTTGCTTGACCCTATTCACGGTATTGATCAGCGCAGTAAGCCCTTCCAGCGCATAGTACTCGCATTGCATGGGAATGATTACCCCATGCGAGGCCGCCAGGGCATTAACCGTCAGCATGTTCAGTGAGGGCGGGCAATCGATCAGAATAAAATCGTAATCATCCAGTATCGGCGCCAGCCCTTCGCGCAGGCGAAATTCGCGACCGATTTCATTGATCAATTCTACTTCAGCGGCGGTCAGATCCTGGTTGGCACCGAGCAGGTCATAGCCCGCGTCCAATTTGCTCTGAATCGCGTCGCGGGCGCTGCTTTCACCGAGCAACACATCATAGACACTACTCTCCAGGGTGTTTTTATCGACACCGCTACCCATACTCGCATTGCCCTGGGGATCGAGATCGATCAGCAACACCCGGCGCCGGGTGGCGACCAGTGACGCAGCAAGATTGACGCTGGTGGTGGTTTTACCGACCCCGCCTTTCTGATTGGTGATTGCAAAAATTTTGGCCATGATATCCCCGTTCAGGGCATCCCGTGTTCGTTTGTTATGAACCGCCTCTTTCGGGGAGGCCAATCTTTATCAGGTGGCGCTCACCGGCCAGATTCGGTACCACCAGCGCGTGGGAGCCCTTGACGATATAGGGTTTTGGTAACTGACTCAACTCCTGCTCCGGGTATTGGCC
>PAKT01000006.1 GCA_002710725.1 Spongiibacteraceae bacterium | reverse complement strand
GGAAGTGCTTAAATCTCGCGCTTTTCTTGCAGAATTTATTAAACGACACAACCTTGATGTACCGCTAATGGCAACCTCTGGTTGGAATGAGGCTGGTGAGTCGTGGCGCTATGACCGGAAAATTTACAACCCGAAGACTGAGCAATGGCTGCCGGACGAAGAAGGCAAAAGCCAGCAACCCACAGACTGGGATCTCGTCAAAGCATTCAAAGAGAACCACCTCAGTGTCAGCGAGAACAAAGACAATGGCATGATCACCCTAAACGTAAAGAGTCAATCGCCTCTCGCCGCCAAGCAGTGGGCGGAATGGCTGGTGCAAGACATCAACGAACACATGCGCCAGGACGACGTGGCCAGCGCCGAAGCGCGTATTGCCTACCTAGAAGGCAAGCTGAGCGACACCAACATCGCCGGCATGCAACAGGTGTTCTACCAGCTTATCGAAAGTGAAACCCGTACGGTGATGCTGGCCAACGCGCAGCAGGAGTATGTGTTCAGAACCATTGATCCCGCGGTGGTGCCACAGGAAAAGAGTGAGCCGAAACGAGCGCTAATCATCGTTTTAGCGGTCATCTTGGGAGGCATGTTCGGAGTTCTGGCGGTTTTCGTAAGGTTGTTTGTTGTTAAAGGGAACGACCATATTTCTGAAGACACAAACCACCACAAATGAAGATCCGTCTGGCAAATTTGAGCCTAAGGGCGCTGACGCTGGCGGTGAAGTTTGCGTTTATACTGTCTCTGGCGGTATTCCTCACGCCTGAACAGGTAGGGCTGTACGGGCTGATTACCGTCACGGTGTTTTACTCCATCTATTTCGTCGGCTTAGAGTTCTATACTTTTAGCACGCGTGATCTCGTCGCCCGGCCCCGGTCGGAATGGTCTGGCTTGTTGTCGAGCCAAATAGTTTTCTTCTGCCTGATGTATGTAGTTGTACTGCCTGCCTCCAGCATTCTCTTCTGGTTGGAAATGCTGCCTTGGAGTGTAATGGCATCTTTTGTCCTACTGGTTGTCTTGGAACACCTTTCAACGGAACTACTGCGATTGCTTGTAGCAATTGAAAAACCGCTGCTGGCAACCCTGATTATATTCGTTAAGCAGGCCCTCTGGTCCATTTGCTTTACCTTGGCCATGTGGTTCAACCCGGATTTCAGAAACATTTCTGACCTCCTGCTGTTCTGGATTACAGGCACTTTTGTCAGCATTCTTATCGGTATACGGCCGCTATTGAAGCTTGATTGGAAGGGTGCTTTTTCCAGGCTTGACTGGCGCTGGATCAGAGCCGGCGTGGCCATTGCAATCCCTTTGCTCGTGTCTTCAGTCGCTGTCAGAACGTTGTTCACGTTTGATCGCTATGCTTTCGAGGCTCTAAATAGTTTGGCGCTTCTCGGTGCATACAGTGTCTACATGGGGGTTGCGTCCGCGATGCTCTCGTTTATGGAGTCAGGCGTCTTTGTTTTCTATTACCCAAGAATGATGAAGGCTTACAAAGAGAACAACCTACCTGAGTTTCAACTGGCCTACAGGAAACTGGCAAGGCAGTCGATCCTGTGGCTCGCAGTTTTAATGGTTGGTGCTGCCCTGGCAGGAGTCGTAATATTTCCTCTCCTTGAAGAGAGGGTATACGCTGAGAATCTTCCGCTTTTCGGTGCTGTCATTGTTACGATGGCCGTCTTCATTTTTGGTTATGTATTTCAATACGGTCTATACACCACGACAAGGGATGGCAGCATCATTACCGCAAATGTTGCGGGGTTGGTGGTTGCGGCACTGACATTATTTCTCTTGGCTCCTTATACGGGTTATTGGGCAGTCACTGTGTCAATGCTTATTGGGAGCGCGACGGCGACAGTCCTGAAATATCGGAAATGGCTCGTTACCCGAAGAGAGCTTCTCCTCTCATAAAGTTTGCTATTAGAATCTGAGAATTGGATCTTTGATATGACGAAAGAAACTGTTTTAGTAACCGGCGCTGACGGCTTCATCGGATCCCACCTTACCGAACTTCTTGTTCGCGAGGGATACAAAGTAAAAGCTTTGTCCCAATATAACTCTTTCAACTACTGGGGCTGGCTTGAGAATATCGATTGCCTTGATCAGATCGAAGTAATTAATGGCGATGTGCGTGATCCCCATTACTGCAAACACATAACAAAAGGGGTAGACATTGTTTACCATCTGGCTGCACTGATTGCGATTCCGTACTCATATGTTGCACCAGACAGCTATCTCGATACCAACGTTAAAGGCACACTGAACGTCTGCCAGGCAGCGCTTGATAATGGTGTAACCAGGGTGATTCACACCTCCACTAGTGAAGTGTATGGCACAGCCCAGTATGTTCCGATTGACGAAAAACATCCTGTCCAGCCTCAGTCTCCGTACAGTGCATCCAAAATTGCCGCTGATGCGATGGCGATGAGCTTCTACAATGCGTTTGATCTCCCACTAACTGTCGCCCGTCCATTCAACACCTATGGGCCGAGGCAGTCCGCGAGAGCGGTGATCCCCACGATTATTACTCAGATCGCCGCCGGCCAGAAATCGATCAAGCTCGGTGATGTGTCGCCCACCAGGGATTTCAATTACGTTGAAGACACCTGCCGGGGCTTTCTGGCACTTGCGAATTCTGAAAAAACGATAGGGGAAACTGTAAACATTGCCTCGAACTTCGAGATCTCCGTTGGCGATACTCTGAAGCTGATTCGCGAGATCATGCAGAGCGATGTTGAATTCATTACCGACGAACAGCGGATTCGTCCGGAAAAATCCGAGGTGTTTCGTCTTTGGGGTGAGAACGCAAAGATCCGTGAACTGACCGGCTTCGCCCCTGGGCACTCTATTGAAGAAGGTTTGAGGAAAACAGTGGCGTGGTTTACAAACCCGGATAATCTGAAGCACTACAAAGCTGGAATCTATAATGTCTGAGGTGTCGGTAAATCGGCTGGTTGAATTCGTAAAGCATCATTACGGAACCAACGAATTTATCCCGTTGCATGCCCCGGTGTTCAAGGGAAGCGAGCAAACTTATGTGGCCAGCACAATTGATTCGACGTTTGTGTCCAGCGTAGGTGAGTTTGTCAATCGTTTTGAGCGGGATATGGCCACGTACACCGGCACAGAAGCCGGCGTCGCTACGGTAAACGGAACAGCTGCGCTCCATGTGAGCCTCCGGCTGGCGGGAGTTTCAGAGGGAGATCTGGTAATCACTCAAGCCCTTACCTTTGTCGCCACCTGCAATGCCATACACTACTGCGGTGCCGAACCACTGTTCATTGATGTGGACGAAGCGACCCTTGGTCTCAGCCCCTATGCTCTGGAAACTTGGCTGGAAAACCATGCCAGTAAGAATACATCCGGAGAGTGTGTTGAGCTGGAAACTGGCCGGAATATATCAGCCTGTATGCCAGTGCATACTTTCGGGCATCCGGCTGATCTCGAGGGCCTGGTCCGGGTGTGCGAAAAATGGAGCATCCCGTTGGTTGAGGATGCGGCTGAATCGCTGGGAAGTTTTTACAAGGGACGCCACACCGGATCGTTTGGAAAACTGGCAGCGGTAAGCTTCAATGGTAACAAGATTATTACCACGGGTGGCGGTGGCATGATTCTTTGTGATGAAGATACCGGCCGCAGAGCGAAGCATCTAACTACTACGGCGAAAAAACCGCACCCTTACGAATACGTTCACGATGAAGTTGGTTACAACTACCGGCTGCCCAACATCAACGCGGCGCTGGGTGTTGCACAGCTGGAACAATTGCCAGACTTCCTGGTCGAAAAACGGGCGTTGGCTGAAGAGTACAGGCAACTGCTCAAAGACACTGAGTTTCATTTCGTAGACGAGCCGGATGGCTGCAGGAGCAATTTCTGGCTGAACGCCGTACTTTGTCCGGATCAGTCTTCTCGAAATCAGCTGCTTGAGCTCACTAACGCCAATGACGTAATGACCCGTCCGGTCTGGCAACTCATGTGTGATCTACCGATGTATGCTCGCTGTACACAGGGAGATCTGCGCACCTCAAGAAGCATAGCCGAGCGCCTGGTCAATCTCCCCAGTAGCGTAAAACAGGTTCAGAAATGAAGAAAATCGCTGTATTTACCGGATCCCGGGCAGAGTACGGCCTGTTGTATCCATTGCTCACGAAGCTGGCGCAGCAATCAGAAATGCACTTGCAGTTGATCGTGAGTGGCATGCATCTCTCGCCACAGTTTGGAGAGACCTGGCGATCCATTGAGGAAGATGGATTTACCATTGATGCCAAGATAGAGATGCTCTTGGCATCTGATACAAGCTGTGGTGTTGCCAAGTCAATGGGTGTTGGGGTGCTCGGTTTTGCAGACGCGTTGGAGCGCCTTTGCCCCGATTGTCTGATTATTCTGGGAGATCGCTATGAGGCGCTGGCAATTGCACAAGTGGCCGCAGTAATGCGCATCCCCATTGCTCACCTTCACGGCGGGGAGCTAACCGAAGGCGCCTATGATGACCCGATTCGACACGCCATTACCAAACTGGCCCATTTTCATTTTGTAGCTTCTGAGGAATACCGCCGCCGAGTAATACAGATGGGCGAGGACCCTGCCCGTGTTTGGAATGTAGGAGCATTAGGTATTGAGAATATTGTCACGGTCCCGCGCGTTCCTCTGGCCACAATCAACCGCAAGTTCCAAATTGAGCTCAAGCAGCCGTTTTTCTTAGTGACCTATCACCCGGTCACCGCCGGCGAGGAAAGCAGTGAAGATACGTTCGCGAACCTTTTGGAAACACTTGACGAATTTCCGGATCATCAGGTTTTGCTGACCTATCCTAACTCAGATAATGGCGGGCATCGTTTGATCCACATGCTAGAACAGTTCGCAAGCGAACGCCCCAACAGAGTCTTCGCGGTACCCTCGCTTGGCATACAATGTTATTTGAGTGCCGTGGATCTTGGCGAGGTTGTGATCGGTAACTCTTCCAGTGGCGTTATTGAGGTCCCTTCTCTCAAAAGGCCAACGGTAAATATTGGAGTGCGCCAAAAAGGACGGCTTGCGGCGAACTCGGTGATCCATTCTGGAGCTGCTCGAAGTAATATCAGCGCGTCTATCCGCCAGGCACTTTCGCCGCGGGCCAAGCAGGTTTCAGAAACCTGTGAGAACCCATATGGCAGTGGTGATACGTCGAACATGATTGTCGACATCTTGAAAAGTCAGCAGCCCCCCGGAACGAAACGGTTCCATGACATTTCCTGGCCCCTCGAGGAATGATGTGAATGGTAAGAGTAATTGCAGAAGCCGGAGTTAATCATAACGGCAAACGTAATATGGCCTTTCAGCTGGTCAAAGTTGCAGCAGAAGCCGGTGCCGATGCCGTAAAATTCCAGACCTTCAACGCGGAACGGCTGGCTGCGCTGACGGCTCCAAAGGCAAAATATCAACGAGCCACCACGGATGCGCTCGAAAGCCAGTCCGCCATGTTGAAAAAGCTGGAACTGCCAGCGGAATGGCATTTCGAGCTGCAGCGCTACGCAGGAGAACTAGGCATAACGTTCATATCGACGGCCTTTGATCTTCAGAGCCTGGCTTTTCTGCAAACACTGGATTTACCTTACTACAAAATCCCTTCCGGCGAGATTACCAATGGCCCTCTGTTGCTGGCATTTGCCCAAACCAGCAAGGAGCTGATTATTTCCACGGGCATGGCAACGCTAGGCGAAATTGAACAAGCGCTTGCGATCGTTGCGTTTGGCTATGCTCATGAAGCAGAGCCGGAAAGCCTGGAGCAGGTGTGGCGATTCTGGAGCAATCCGGAGGTCCAGGCGTCCTTGCAAGGCAAGGTATCGTTGCTCCACTGTACCTCTCAATATCCCACGCCAATGAAAGAGGTAAACCTCAAGGCAATGGGAGCTCTTGCCAATGCTTTCGGTTTGCCAGTTGGCTACTCAGACCACACGCAGGGTCTGGTTATACCGACAGCGGCGGTAGCACTGGGAGCCACCATTATTGAAAAGCATTTCACACTGGACCGTACATTGCCAGGCCCAGACCATAAGGCTTCTCTTGAGCCGGATGAGCTTGCCGATTTGGTGCGCAATATACGTGATGTTGAACAAGCCCTCGGTGACGGCATTAAGAAACCGCAGCCCAGCGAGTGGGATACCCGGCAGGCAGCGCGGCAGCAGGTGATCTTCTGCGAGCCAGTGAAAAAGGGCGAGAACATTCAGCGGAGCGCATTATCCACTGCACGTTGCGGGCGGGGAGTTTCTCCCATGGGGCTATGGGATATGGTGGGAAAAATTGCGTCTGAAGCCCACGCAAAAGGAGATGTGCCGGAGTGACCGATGTGGTGGCCGAAGTACAGTCGAAAGACTGCATCTTGATTGGAGCCGGTGGGCACGCGAGGGTTGTTCAGGAGCTCGCTGAGCTGTCTGGTGCCAATATCCTGGGTATCTGTGACCCGAAATTTCAGGCAGCAAGCAACCAGCTATGGAATGGTTTAAAGGTATTGGGTGGGGATGATTACCTGTGCGAGCTCAACCCACAGAAGGTTTTCTTACTGAACGGAATTGGAATGATGCCCGGAAACCGAATTCGCCAGCTCGTGTATGAGCGGTTTACACAAATGGGTTTTCGCTTCCCTCCACTTGTCCATCCTTTTGCCTGGCTGTCTAACCGTGCTTCCATAGGCGATGGTGCTCAGCTCGGAGCGGGATGTGTGGTTCAGCCCGGTGCAAGCATTGATGTTAATACAATCATAAACACACGCAGTTCAGTCGACCATGATTCCCTTCTGGGCGAGCATTGCCACCTGGCACCCGGTGCTACAGTCTGCGGGGATGTGCGGGTTGGTGCCGGTAGCTTTATTGGTGCAGGTGCGACCATTACTCAGGGAGTTACCGTGGCGCCGGAAACATTTATCAAAGCCGGGTCTTTGACAGCCAGAGACGTTCTCTGAGTAACCGGACCGCGAACCCTATTAGCAAACGGAATACTCGACACATGAAAAATTGGCAGAACATTCTTATTCGGCCGGATTTACCGCTGGAAGAAGCCATTTCCGTTCTCGATAGAGGCGGCCTGCGAATTGCTTTGATCGTGGAGGACAACCAAAAGTTGGTGGGCACACTCACCGACGGTGATATCCGCCGCGCTCTGTTAAAGCATATTCCGCTCAACGCCCCAGTGAGAGATGTAATGTGCGCTACTCCGCACGTTGCTGACATTGATTGGTCCAAAGACAAAATCCTGTCTGTGATGGAAGATCTTGAATTACTTCAGATTCCGCTGCTCGATTCGGACGGTTGTGTGGTCGGTCTTGAAACGTTACATGGACTCATGGAGCGCAGGACGGTAGAAAACCCGGTATTCCTGATGGCGGGCGGTTTTGGAACAAGGTTGAAACCTTTGACCAACGCCTGCCCCAAACCGCTGTTGAAGGTTGGGGATAAGCCCATCCTGGAGTTGATCTTGGAAAGCCTGGCAAAGGCGGGATTCTATCGATTCTTTATTTCAACACATTACTTGCCCGAAATGATAAGAGAGCATTTTGGCGATGGCTCGCAGTGGGGCGTTAATATCGAATATGTCCACGAGGAGGAGCCGCTTGGAACGGGAGGAGCATTGGGGCTGCTGCCAAAAGAAAAGGTTGATTGCCCTCTGATCATGATGAACGGCGACCTACTAACCACTGTTAATTACCGCGGCCTACTCGACTTCCATCTGGAGCACAGCAGTGTCGCGACGATGTGCGTGCGTGAGTATGAGCACAGAGTCCCCTATGGTGTTGTACAAACAGATGGCAAATACATTCAAAGCATGGAAGAGAAGCCGGTTCAGAAATGCTTTATCAACGCTGGTATCTATGTTGTTTCACCGGAGTTGGTGAACTCTGTCAACGCTGGCGAGCGAATTGATATGCCAAGCTTGCTTGAAAAGCAAATTGACCTGGCCAAAAAGGTCGCAATGTTTCCGGTGCACGAGTACTGGCTGGATATTGGCCAAATGGACGATTTCAAGAAAGCACAACAAGAAGTCGAGCTGTTGTGATTGGTGCCGCGCTCAAAAAAGTACTGGTGGTTGGAAGTGGAAGTATCGCGAAGAGGCATATCACGAATTTGCGAAATCTCTTCCCACATGTATCCGTGATTTGTGTTGGCGCTTCTGGAAGGATGCTTGATCCGGCGGAGGTCGGAGCTTCGAAGACGGCATCGGATATAGCCACCGCAATTGGGCAAAAGCCAGATTTTGCGGTGGTAGCATCACCTGCCCCGTATCACCTGAGTCACGCGGATGAGCTGTTGGCGGCAAACATACCTGTCTTGATTGAGAAGCCCCTTTGCACTTCCGTACGTGAATGCGAGGACATGGACTTGCGCAGGCATACCGCTGGCATTGGGGTCGCCTACAATTTGCGATTCATGCCTGCAGCACAAACAGTGAAAAAACTTCTTGATGACGGGGTGGTGGGGCCGATTAGCACCGCGTTTGCAGAGGTGGGGCAGTTCCTGCCGGATTGGCGCCCTGGCAGCGATTACCGCAAGGGTGTGTCAGCGAGGAGCGAGCTGGGCGGCGGTGCACTGTTGGAGTTGAGCCACGAGCTAGACTATTTGAACTGGTTCTTCGGCCCGTTTTTTCGCGCATTGGGCGTTATTCGCAGCGCTGGCAACCTAGAGATTGATGTGGAGGACACTGTAGATGTGCTTCTGCAGAAGCGCGGAGGGCAGTTGGTTCACGTACACCTCGACTTCCTTCAGCGTCATCCCAGCCGGCATTTCAAGGCGGTTGGCGCGACCGGCACCATTAAATGGGATCTGATAGCTAATAAGGTGGTTTTGTTTCGTTCCGATGGTAGCACTGAGCAAGTGTATGCAGATCCGAACTATGACCGAAACCAGATGTACATCGACCAAATGATCGCATTCATTGACTTCGTAAAGGGAGCGGCCGATTTTGAATCTTCGTTGGATTCCTCCATGGAAGTGATGCGACTGGTTGAATCCATAAGGATTTCGAGTGAGCAATCTGCTTGGACCGAAGTAGAGGAACCTTTGTGAGTAAAATATACGCATTTGTATTTGCGCGCGGCGGATCCAAAGGCTTGCCCGGCAAAAACCTCCTGCCGCTAGGTGGCGTTCCTCTGATAGGGCATTCCATAAATACCGCCAAAGCCCTTCCGCAAGTTTCGAAAGTGTTCGTGTCGACAGACGACTCAGAAATAAAGCGGGTTGCGATGCAATACGGTGCTGAAGTTATTGACCGCCCTGAGGAACTGGCAGGTGACAAATCATCAGAATGGGAAGCCTGGCGCCACGCCATCCGATATCTGGAAGAAGTAGGCGAGGCATTCGATACCTTCCTGAGTCTTCCCGCAACAAGTCCTCTCAGATCGACTCAAGACGTTGAAGTAGCAATTAATGCGCTGGATGCCGAAACAGATGCTGTCATCACCGTTACACCAGCATCCAGGAGCCCTTTTTTCAATATGGTTTCCAGAGAGTTGGACGGATCTACCACGATTCTATGTCCTTCTGATGGGTACACCCGACGACAGGATGCCCCCGAGGCCTTTGATGTTACCACCGTGGCCTACGTTTTGAGCAAGTCATTCATTCTGCTCAGAAATGGGCTTTTCGAAGGCGCGGTGAAGTCCGTGGTTGTTCCGAAAGAGCGCGCAGTAGACATCGATGACATCCTCGATTTCAAATTCGCGGAATTACTTTACGCAGAGGCTAAAGATGCTGTTAAAAGATAAAGTCATTCTGGTCGTTGGCGCCGGCGGCTTGTTGGGTCGTGAAATCGTGCGTTCTGTGGTTCAAGAGGGTGGTCGGGTGATTGCGGCTGATATGAACACAGAGCTAGTCGCGCCCTTGGTTGATGACCTCGGACAAGATCAGGTTTTACCTTGCCAAATAGATATAACGGATAAAAAATCAATAGATCATGTTTTTGCATTTGCAGATAAGTCTGGACTCCAAGTAAGCGGTGCTGTGAACACGGCCTACCCAAGAAACAAAAATTATGGACGGAAAGCACTAGAAGTTACCTATGAAGACTTTTGTGAAAATGTAAGTTTGCACCTCGGAGGATATTTTCTTTTTATGCAGCAGGCCGCATTGTTTTCTCAAAAAAACAATGTCGAATTTTCCTTGGTAAATTTATCTTCCATTTACGGGGTTATTCCGCCGAAGTTTAAAG
The DNA here is from genome assembly GCA_002710725.1 of Spongiibacteraceae bacterium. Taxonomy (GTDB): domain Bacteria; phylum Pseudomonadota; class Gammaproteobacteria; order Pseudomonadales; family Spongiibacteraceae; genus Litorivivens. The sequence goes on along the minus strand of PAKT01000006.1, from coordinate 19,026 downwards.
TATATGGGGATACCGATATGACAATGCCTGTTGAATATGCAGCAATTAAATCTGCTTTGCTTCATATGAATAAATACTTTTCTAGCTTAATGAAAGGTTCTAGGTTCCGGGTAAATTCTGTGAGTCCAGGTGGTATAAATAACAATCAGCAGCTAAAATTTATAAATAATTACAAAGCTGAAAGTCGTATCAAGGGGATGCTTGACCCAAGTGACATAGTTGGAGCTCTTAATTTTCTTTTGTCTGATGGATCAAAGTATGTTTGCGGGCAGAATATAATCGTCGATGATTCTTTTTCCATATGACCTTTCGGCTGTCACTTGATCATACTCTTGTTTTAAGAATTTTCTTTTCTTTCTCTATATATGTATTGTTGGTGCTTATAATTCTTTTGGGAAACTATCAAGTTTACCCTTTTGCGATTTCGTTTTTCATAATAGTCACTTATTTTTTATTGGGGTCAAGGTTAGTTCTAGATCCGAGAAGCATGGTTTTTGCATTTTTTTGCCTGTTTCTAATGCTGCCGATGATCGTGGATCACCTATTTAGTCTTTATGGCGTCCCTTACCAATTACCTTGGGGGCGCCCCTGGGATTGGAGCCAGTTGAGCATAACAACATACATAGAGTTCATATCTTTATACTTTATTCTAATGTTTTTTTTCTTTTTCATCGACTCGCAAATAAATCTCGACCAAAATTTTGAAACCAGCTTTAATTTGAATCGTTCTTCAGTCCTTTTCATCCTGATCCTGACTGTGCTAGCAATGACGGTTTTTGTTATAAGTACTGGTGGGTTTGAAGCTTGGATTTTTTCTTACAAAGAGGCTTTCCTGAAAGGGCGAGGCGGCGCAGGTGGACTAAATTTTATATTTATTTATTTATCTAATTTGCTGGCTTTTCTTCTCGGCTTAGTTTTTTATAAGTCTTCTGGGCTTAAAGTCATAATTCTAGTTTCTTTTTCAATATTTTCTCTGCTTTTTTTTTCGTATTTCCAAGGACTAAAAAGCAGATTTATTATATTGTTATTAATATTTTTTTCCCCCTATCTGATAAGCTTAAGTTTTAGTATTTGGAAGTTTTTTGTTTTCGGATCTTTTTTTATTGTTTTGATATATTTTTTTACATATATAAGGAGTGATGGTTTCTATTCTTCCCCGATCATATTCTTAGAATACACGATGACTTATTTTAATGTGGTGCCACTTCATGATTTGGTGGTAAAAAAAGAATTCTTTGGCTTGTTTTCAACTCTAGATCATTTGCTGGTGAAGCCTGCCCAAATAGTTGGCTTCGAAGTGGGCTCCGATTTCGATTTGAGTGTGATGTTAACTAAAGAATATTATCCTAGGGATTGGGAGGAAATGAGAGCGACGCAGCAGTGGCCTTTATTGACTGATTTAAGATATAACTATTACGGGTTACTATTGGGCTGGTTTTTTATTTTAACATATGTATTCTTTATGACCTTTATTTATAGAAAAGCTCGGCAAGGCGATATGGCTTTTTTGTTTATTTTTATGTTGGAGTTCGTGCGAATATTTTCCGTTTTGCGTGGCACCTTGATACCTTGGCAAATTTTTATTTATATTCCGATATATTCAGCTTCTTTTATTTTCTTGCGTAAATATATCACTACAAGCGCAGGAGAACAAAAATTTGAGTAGGTTTTCTCTTTTCTTTGAGGCTCTAGACAATGAAATGGCGATCGATGCTAACGTTGTTGAGCGCATGGAAGGCCGAGAAGCTAAATACGTTCCGATAAGGCCTCTGAAATCCATTAAATGGTTTAAGCATAATGTTGCTGGGAGGCCGACTTATTTTATTTTTTGTTTTCTGTTTTCTTTAGCATATGTCCCTTTTGTGATTGTGCGAGCGTTAAAATATTTTAAGAGGCGCAAGGGGCGGTTCACTAGGTTTTCGCGTCTGACTTTGCTGCTGAATGCAAATGGTAAAGCGGTCACAACATTTTCGAAGGTTTATGAAAGTTCTAGCTATGTCTCCTTTAACCTTCTTAAAGGAGAAGATGTTAATTCGAGACTCACAGTTCGGACGTCTGATTTCTTGGCGGTATCTGATGTTTTCTCAGTGATATATGACTGCTTAGCCATCATTCCAAAATTCTTTTTTTCTAAGTACAATTTTTTGGATGTTGCGCAACTTTATATTTCCGTCGACTGGTTTGCAAGTTATAGGGCACTTCAAAATTTTTTGCTTGAGAACGATGTTGACGAGGTTTTTTTTTCTAATCACTATGACCGGTGGGCGGTATTATTTGACGGTGTCTTCAGTCAGCAGACGATAAATTTAATGCAGCATGGCGTTTTGCCAGTAAAGGGTTTTATTCCTCACAAACTCAGAAATGTGGATCGTGTTTTTCTGTTGAGTGAGGCTGAGCTTGGAAAGCTTGAAACATTCATTCTCAATGTAGAATTCCTAGAATTTTTAATCATAAATGATGTTTTGAATACCTACGACCCAAAGATCAGCAATCCTACGATTTTGATAATCGGGCAGCCACAGAGTGCCGATAGGGAGAGAGCTTTGATTAAGTTGTTAAAAAATGACGTTCCTGAAATATATCGTTTTCTTAAGCCGCACCCGGTATACGGATGCTCGATTTATAAAGAAGTTCTCGATTTGGTTGAGTTAATTGATCATAAATGCTTTCCGAAAGTGGATGTTGCAATTTGTTATGAGTCCACGCTTGGCTTGGAGTATGAGAGATCTGGTATTCCTGTAATTTGGTGGGAGAACAGGAGTCCCGAGGAATTAGCAGAAGTTATTAAAAAAATTTAGGACTGTATTATGTCAGGTGTTTATATTTTAAAAAATAGTGTGCTTCTGATCACGGGTGGAACGGGTTCGTTTGGCAATGCAGTTCTAAATAAATTTCTGGCTTCAGAGTTTGGTGAAATCCGTATATTTAGCCGTGACGAAAAAAAACAAGATGATATGAGAAAGCGTTACAACAACCCGAAAATTAAGTTCTATATCGGGGATGTTCGTGATTATCAGTCAGTGTTGAACGCCGTTCGCGGGTGTGATTTTATTTTTCATGCAGCCGCACTTAAACAGGTCCCTTCGTGCGAGTTTCATCCGATGGAAGCTGTTAAAACCAATGTGCTGGGTACAGAAAATGTTTTAGAGGCGGCTATTAACTGTAGCGTGCGTCGTGTTGTCTGTTTGAGTACGGACAAAGCTGTTTATCCCATAAATGCGATGGGCGTATCGAAGGCAATGATGGAGAAGGTCGCTGTTGCGAAATCTCGTAATTCCAACAATACGGTTATTTGTGCAACGCGGTATGGCAATGTAATGGCATCGCGCGGCTCCGTCATCCCTTTGTTCGTTGATCAGATTCGTGCGGGAGAACCGATAACAATTACGGACCCCAACATGACCCGATTCATGATGACTCTCGATGATGCAGTAGATCTTGTTCTTTATGCCTTCGAACATGGCAATCCCGGTGATATCTTTGTCCAAAAGGCGCCCGCCTCTACGATCCAGACCTTGGCATACGCCTTGACTGATCTGCTTCAGGTCCCGGGTCATGAGGTTCGGGAGATCGGTACTCGTCACGGGGAAAAGCTGTTTGAGGTCTTGCTAAGTCGCGAGGAGATGGCTGCTGCAGAGGATCGCGGAGACTATTTCCGGGTGCCACCGGACTTGCGGGATCTTAACTACGGGAAATTTGTGGAAGAGGGTGAACGAAAAATCTCCGAAGCAGAGGATTACAATTCTCACAACACAATGCGTTTGGATAAAGCAGCCATGCAACAGCTGTTGATGAAGCTCGACTTCATCCGCGCCATCGTTCGTGGTGAAAATGCGCAACCTCAGGATTGAACGTTATGCATGTACTAATCACCGGAGCAAATGGCTTTATTGGAAAAAATCTTAAACAGCATCTGGCCGAGCGCTCTGACATTGAGTTGCTGTTAATTTCCCGGGATTCATCCCGGGAAGACTTTGAAGGTGCCATTTCGAAAGCCGATTTCGTGTTCCATTTGGCAGGCGTAAACCGCCCCAAGGATCCAGAGGAGTTTCGGGAAGGAAACTCGGAGCTGACATCCTGGCTCTGTGAGGCTTTGGCGGCCCGTGTAAAAAAAGGCGATAAGGTTCCGGTCGCGTTTTCTTCGTCAACCCAGGCGGCACTTGAAAATGATTATGGCCGCAGCAAGCGGGACGCTGAAGCCGCCGTGTTTGGGTATGGGCGAGAATTTGATGTGCCGGTGCATGTGTTTCGGCTGCCGAATGTGTTTGGGAAGTGGTCGCGCCCGAACTATAACTCTGCGGTTGCGACTTTCTGCCATAATATTTCGCAGGGGCTTCCCATAACCGTCAATAGTCCTGAGGCCCCTTTGCGGCTGGTGTATGTAGACGATGTGGTATCCCGTTTTGTGGAGCTTCTGGACGGCGCCTTGCCTGATTGCGATGCCGCGGATTTTGAACAGGTCCATCCTGAGTACTCTACAACCGTAGGTGAGCTCGCTGATACCATCCAGGAATTCCGCAACAGCCGCGACACTCTGGTAACATCAAGGGTTGGAGCCGGCCTTACCAGAGCCCTGTACTCCACCTATCTGAGCTTTCTTCGGCCGGAGCAGTTTTCTTACACGGTGCCGCAGCACGGTGATGCAAGGGGGGTGTTCGTGGAAATGCTGAAAACCCCGGACTGTGGACAATTTTCTTTTTTTACTGCCCACCCGGGGGTAACACGGGGCGGGCATTATCATCATTCGAAAACGGAAAAATTCCTGGTGATATCCGGAGTTGCAAGGTTCAAGTTCCGGCATATGCACACCGGTGAGGAATACGAGTTGGTGACGCGGGGAGAAAAATCGGAAATCGTTGAGACAGTGCCCGGCTGGACTCATGATATTACCAATATAGGCGATGGCGAGCTGGTTTGTATGCTGTGGGCTAACGAGATTTTCGACCGGGAGAATCCGGACACCTATGCCTGCCCTCTTTGACTCACCCTTTTTTAACCCCGAGAGTACTAATGAAAAAGCTGAAAGTCGTAACGGTTGTTGGAACTCGACCTGAGATTATTCGCCTGTCTCGGGTGTTGGCCCGTTTGGATGAGCACTGCGAGCACATCTTGGTGCACACTGGGCAGAACTATGATTTTGAATTGAACCAAGTGTTTTTCGATGACCTGGATATTCGTAAGCCGGATTATTTCCTCAGCAGCGCGACGGGTAGTAAGGGTGCGGCTAATACTATTGGCAATTTGATATCGGCCGTGGATGAAGTTCTTGATGAGGTGCGGCCGGAAGCCTTGCTGGTGCTGGGTGACACCAACAGTTGCCTTGCCGTGATTCCGGCTAAGCGCCGGCAGATACCGATTTTCCATATGGAGGCGGGCAACCGGTGCTTCGACCAGCGGGTGCCGGAGGAGACCAACCGCCGGATTGTGGACCATACGGCCGACATAAACCTGACCTACAGCAGCATCGCCCGTGAGTACCTGTTGCGTGAAGGGCTGGCGCCCGATCAGGTGATAAAAACCGGTAGCCCGATGTTCGAGGTGCTGAATCACTACCGGCCTCGTATTGAGGCCTCGGATGTATTGGATCGGCTATCGCTGGAGGCTGGCCAGTACTTTGTGGTGAGCGCTCATCGGGAGGAGAACATCGAATCCGAGCGTTCGTTTACCAAGTTGGTGGAAACGTTGAATGGTGTTGCTGAGGACTACGACTTGCCGGTGATTGTGTCCACGCATCCGAGAACGCAGAACCGTATCAACTCCACTGGATCGGTTTTCCATGATAGGGTCCAGCTTCTTAAGCCGCTCGGGTTCCATGATTATGTGAAACTTCAGCTCTCCGCTCGGGCGGTGTTGTCAGATAGCGGCACCATTAACGAGGAGTCGTCGATACTGAATTTCCCCGCCTTGAATCTGCGGGAGGCCCATGAGCGACCCGAAGGCATGGAGGAGGCTGCTGTCATGCTGGTCGGTCTTGATATAGAGCGAGTCCGTCAGGGGCTTGCCATTCTCGAATCCCAGCCGCGCGGCGAAGAGCGGGGTTTGAGGCTGGTCGCGGATTACAGCATGCCGAATGTATCTGACAAGGTGGTACGTATCATCCATAGCTACACCGATTATGTGAATCGGGTGGTGTGGAAGAAGCACTGATACGCAACAGATGACATATTCCCTATTCCGCTGCTCCGACCTGGCTATTATTAACCGCAGTTTCTGGCCGATATATCCTGTTATCGGAGAGGCCTTGCTCAGATTCGCGGAAAATGCGGCCGTTCAGAAGCATGTTTCCGTTATCCTGCAGGATCACGCGGGTATCCGCTCCCAGCTTGCTCGGCATCAGCGCGGTACAGGAGTGGCTTTTTATCCCTGCAAAGCTTGGACAACCTCCGCCAGTGGTGTAGTCCGCCGGATTGTGGATGCCGCCTTTTTTATGATTTGGGTGATGGGAGTGCTGCTCTGGACCCGGCCGCGTAGGGTGTATGTCTCTACCGATCCGCCCGTGTTAGTCCCCTTCATTGTCATGGTGTATGCAAAACTGTTCCGCGCATCCTACGTTTACCATCTCCAGGACATCCACCCGGAAGCAACTAACGTGGTGGTTCGCTTGAATCCCGTTATATATCGATGCTTGCGGTGGATAGATGCGCTGGTGATGCGGCAGGCCAGCGAGCTGATTACCATTACTCGGGAAATGAAAGATGAGATTGCCGCTCGTTCCGGAACCCGGGCCGAGATTGTCGTGATGAGTAATCCGGCGGTGTCGTTTGAGTCGATAAACCCACGTTCTACCAAAATAAGAGGATTTTCTTTTTGTGGGAATGTGGGGCGATTGCAACGGATCCCGCTACTTGTGGCCGCTATTGAGCGGTATCTAGCTGAGGGGGGCGCCCTTGAATTTGCCTTTGCTGGAGGGGGGGTGTTCGCGCCTATAATTAAACAACTGGCTGATCGATATCCGCAGGTACTTTACCACGGCCTGGTTTCCGCCACACAGGCGGCCCAGTTGAATGCAGATTACGAGTGGGCGCTGTTACCGATTGAAGATGAGGTAACTCGATACGCTTTCCCTAGCAAGTCATCATCCTATGTGTTTTCTGGCGCTTTTATTCTGGCGGTTTGTGGTGAGCAGACCAGCGTGGCGCAGTGGGTAACATCGAACCGCCTCGGGCTGGTTGTAGAGCCTGAAGTGGGAGCACTCGTTACGATTTTCCAGCAAATTGAATACGGTGATATAGAGACCGCCGACCTTGATGATGAGCGTACCGAACTAAAACGCGGATTGAGTTTTGAGCGCTTTATTGAAAACCTTGGGAATATCATTCTTGATAGAGCAGTAGTGAAATGAGTCGCAAGCTTGTGGTAACCGGAGCCAATGGGTTTGTAGGGTCGGCCCTGGCTAGAAGTTTGCAGCGTAAGGGTGAGCAGGTTCTGGGGTTGTGTCGGAGAAGCGCGTCACTGGGCTTTCCTGTGGCCGAGGTGCCATCTTTTAGAGAAATGCCGGCGCTGACGCAGGTGCTTAGTGACGCCGAGGTTGTGATCCACTGCGCGGCTCGCGTTCACATCATGAGTGACTCTGCATCGGATCTATTGGAATCCTATCGACAGGTAAATACTGCCGGGACTCTGAATCTTGCCGAGCAGGCCGCAAGGTCTGGTGTCAGGCGCTTTATCTATATCAGCTCAATTAAGGTTAATGGCGAGTCTACGCTGGCGGGCCACCCTTTTCGGCCTGACGATAGCCTGGTGCCCACCGACCCCTATGCCATCTCCAAGGCAGAGGCAGAAACTGGACTGCTGGCGTTGGCAGAACGTTCAGAGATGGAAGTGGTTATTATTCGGCCGCCACTGGTTTATGGCCCCGGTGTGAAAGGTAACTTTGCCAGCCTGCTGAAACTGGTTGAAACGGGGCTACCCCTTCCGTTGGGCGCTATTCATAACAAACGTTCTTTAGTTGCGTTGGACAATCTGGTGGACCTGATTATCACGTGCGTTGATCATCCGGCCGCGGCCAATCAGACTTTCCTGGCAGCGGATGGTGAGGATTTGTCAACTTCTGATTTGTTGCGGCGCTTGGCTATTGCGATGGGTAGACCTTCACGGTTGATCCCGGTGCCCGCCGGGTTATTGCTGCTCGGGGCCACTGCGCTGGGTAAAAAGGCCATGGCGCGAAGGCTGCTAGGATCATTGCAGGTGGACATTTCTAAAACCGAGGAGACACTCGGGTGGATGCCACCTCTGTCGGTAGACGAGGGGCTGAGGCGGTGTTTTGCAAATTATCAGGGAGAATAGTGTGATTCGCTTATTCGATGTAGCACTTTCAATAACTGGATTAACGGTCGGTTCTCCTGTGTTGGTAATTCTATATGTTCTGGGCTTGTTTGATACCGGTTCGCCTTTATTCCGTCAGGAGCGAGTTGGGCGTGAGAAAAAACCCTTCACGTTGGTTAAATTTCGGACCATGAAAATCGATACAGCGTCAGTGGCGAGCCATTTGGCTAGTAACGCGTCGATCACTAAATTCGGCTATTTTCTGCGCCGTACCAAACTGGATGAATTACCTCAGCTCTGGAATGTGTTGAAAGGCGACATGAGTTTGGTCGGCCCTCGACCGTGTTTATTTAATCAGGAGGAGCTGATAGCCGAGCGGCAATCGCGAGGTGTTCTGGATGTTCGTCCTGGGGTAACTGGTCTTGCGCAGGTAAACAATATTGATATGTCTACGCCGAGGCTGTTGGCAGAAACAGATCAGAAAATGCTGCAGAATCTCTCTCTTAACGCCTACTTTAAATACATTTTCATGACCATTGTGGGAAAAGGTGCGGGAGATCGTATTCCGGGGGAAGGGTGACGGGATGGAGCGAGCTAGATAGGACAATGGCTTCGCCAAATTATATCCAGAGAGGCGTTACCGTAATTCTGGTTTCATCTGCATCACATATGACGCGTGCGGCTAGGCTATTTGAAGCCGCTGGCGTAACCCGCGCCGGCAGGCTACCTTTTAGGTTAGGCCCTAGGCGCGAAGAGCGCAATATACGGGCGCAGTTACCACGGACTGCTTACTCCACACTTTGCAGAAACGGCTTGGTGGCAATATTTGGGTACAAGGTCACTTGTGGGCGAAATTGCGCGGCGATGTCTAGTGTGGATACTCGGCGCTTGTCAATATACTTGAATAGTCCAGCTTGACCGGTTTTATTAGGGATGCGGGCAGGCCTTGCCTGATTTTGTGATGCAATTCTCGTTCGTTGCGCTACAATTTCAGGTTCGTAATAAAAATTCCTGCCACTGCGGGAGGAATAGTGGGGATATAGTGATAAAGCAACGATTGCTGCAATTGGAGCGCCGCCAGAAGCGTGCACTGCAGATAGTCAGTGATATCTTCCTGATTAGCCTGTCGACGACTGTTGCCATTTGGCTGCAGGCAGTTTCCAGTGAGCGTTGGGTGGACTACCAGTGGCTCTACCTCGCCATGCCCCTGATTTCTCTTCCTGTATTCATTCGCATGGGTATGTACCGCGCGGTGATGCGTTATTTTGGCAATGAGGCCTTGCTGGCCATTGTTAAGGCAGTGTCTGTCAGCGTGGCGATTTTGTGGCTGGTGGGTAACCCTCTGCAAACGAGTTGGTCCCCCCTCTCGGCACAACTGACTCTGCTGATCTGGTTGCTGAACATTGTATCGATCGGCGGTCTGCGCTTGGTGATGCGTCATTATTTTATGGGCGATTGGTACTTCGGCGGAGAAAAAGGATCGTTCATCAGTCACCCGCCGAATACCGGGCAAGCGGTAGCCATATACGGCGCTGGCGCCGCTGGCAATCAGTTGCTGACTGCGCTGCGCATGGGGCGGGACATGCGGCCTGTGGCGTTTATTGACGACGACCCCGGCATTGTTAACCGGGTTATTGCCGGTTTACCCGTTTACTCCCCCGAAGATATGGGCCGTTTGATCAACGACACCGGCGCGGGTCAGATTTTGCTGGCTGTCCCCTCGGCCTCTCGCTCCCGACGGAGGGAGATACTAGGCTATCTAGAGTCCTTTTCTGTGCACGTGCGCTCCGTACCGGGATTTATGGATCTGGCCAGCGGAAGAGTGAAGGTTAGCGATATCCAGGAAGTGGACGTAGGCGATCTGTTGGGCCGAGATTCGGTGCCGGCAAACGAAACGCTGCTGCATCGCTGTATTGATGGCAAGTCGGTGATGGTGAGTGGGGCTGGCGGCTCTATTGGCAGCGAGCTGTGCCGGCAGATTCTGGAGCTTGGGCCTAAGACGCTGGTGCTCTATGAGCACAGCGAATACAACCTATACAGTATTTATGAAGAGCTGCGACAGCTAGCCATGCGGCGCTCGCTGAATGTAAACATTGTGCCTGTCCTGGGCTCCATTCGGCGCTACTCTAGGTTGAACAATGTGCTGGCTCGCTGGGGCGTGAATACGGTTTACCATGCTGCGGCCTACAAGCATGTACCGCTAGTCGAGCAGAATATTGCCGAGGGTATCCTGAACAACGTTATCGGGACGCTAAATTTGGCGCGATCGGCTATCGAAAACGGCGTGGCGAATTTTGTGCTGGTGTCTACTGATAAAGCGGTGCGACCGACTAACGTAATGGGGGCTTCTAAGCGCTTGGCGGAGATGATTTTGCAAGCCCTCAGCCGGGAGCCCTCCATTGAAAATCCGGCTAAATCCGGCGCTACGCAGATAAACCGAACGCAATTTACCATGGTTCGTTTCGGTAATGTGCTGGGTTCCTCGGGCTCGGTGATTCCACGCTTTCGGGAACAGATACTGCACGGTGGCCCGGTGACGGTGACGCATCCTAATATCACGCGCTATTTCATGACCATCCCTGAGGCGGCGCAGTTGGTGATTCAGGCGGGCTCCATGGGACGGGGGGGTGATGTTTTCCTGTTGGATATGGGCGAGCCAGTGCGGATTCTGGATCTGGCCAAGAAGATGATTCACCTTTCGGGGGTGACGGTAAAGGATCAGGATAATCCGAATGGGGACATCGCCATTGAGTTCACCGGGCTGCGGCCGGGAGAGAAGCTGTATGAAGAGTTGCTGATTGGGGCGGATTCGGAGCCCACGGATCACGCGATGATCATGCGCGCGCGTGAGGAATACCTGCCCTGGGATGCTTTGCAGTTAGTTATCAATGGGCTGCTGGAGCAGGTGGAAGAGGACGATTACGCCTCTGTTCGCAAGCTGCTGCGAGAGACGGTGCAGGGTTATGTGCCCGAGAAGGAAATTGTGGATCTGGTGTATACGCAGCGGTCTTCGAGTTAATGTGGCGTGAAGTAATGCCGTTTTATCGTTGAGGCCGGTTTCCCGGCCTCAACTGTTTTTGGGCTCTGGATATGGGAAGCGTTGCCAATGCCGGGCCTAACTCCTTCTTCCAACAATGCTAGAATGCGCGCTTTGCATGGCTAAGGTAGTGACGTGAGCGATTCTGCTGATTCCAAAGAAAAACCCGGTTTTTTCTCCCGCATTAAAGATGGCTTCACCGGCGCCGGCGAAGACCTGGCCGCTGGCGAAGGCTTTATTGAAGACGCCGAGCTGGCGCCCTGGCAGCATGTGGAGCTCACCGACGAGCAGAAGATGCGGCTTTTTGAGCGGCTTACGCGGGGCCTGCAGCAAACCGGCAGCAATATCGGCCAGGGCTTGGGTAACCTGATTCTGGGCCAGAAAACCATCGATGACGACCTGCTGGAAGAGATCGAAACCCAGCTGTTGATGGCGGATATTGGCATTGAGGCGACGCAGACCATTATCGACAACATTACCGACAAGGTTAATCGCAAGCAGCTGGCGGATTCCGAGGCGCTGTATCAGGCGCTGCAAGGCGAATTGACCAATCTGCTGGTGCCGGCGCAACAGGAGCTGGTGATTGATGGCAGCCACAAGCCCTATGTGATTCTGATGGTCGGTGTGAATGGGGTGGGCAAAACCACCACCATTGGCAAGCTGGCCAAGCAGCTGCAGGTGCTGGGTAAATCTGTGATGCTGGCGGCGGGGGATACCTTTCGGGCGGCGGCGGTTGAGCAGCTGCAGGTTTGGGGCGAGCGCAATAATGTGCCGGTGGTGGCGCAGCATACGGGGGCGGATTCCGCCTCGGTGATTTTTGATGCGCTGCAGGCCGCCAAAAGCCGCGAGGTGGATGTACTGATTGCCGACACCGCCGGGCGCCTGCACATCAACGACGAACTGATGACCGAACTGCGGTCCGTGAACAAGGCGCTGAACCCCCACCAGATTCTGCTGGTGGTGGACGCGATGACCGGTCAGGACGCGGTGAACTCGGCCAAGGCGTTCCACGAGCAGTTGTCGATCGACGGCGTAATCCTCACCAAGTTCGACTCGGACACGCGTGGCGGCGCGGCGCTGACGGTGCGCAAGATCACGGGCGCGCCGCTGAAGTTCATCGGCACCGGCGAGCACGTCGACAAGATCGAGGAGTTCCACGCCGACCGGATCGCGTCGCGGATTCTGGGCATGGGCGATGTGGTGTCGCTGGTCGAGAAGGCGCAGGAAGAGGTCAACGAGGAAGAAGCCGAGGAGATGGCCGCGAAGATGGCCAAGGGCGAGCTGACGATGGACGACTTCCTGAAGCAGCTGCGCACGCTGCGCCGGATGGGTCCGATGAAGCAGCTGCTCGGCATGCTCCCGGGTGTCGGTTCGATGCTGAAGGATGTGGACATCGACGACAAGCAGCTCGACCGCGTCGAGGGCATGGTCAACTCGATGACGCTCGAGGAGCGGAAGAACGTCAAGAAACTGGATCAGTCGCGTCGCAAGCGGATCTCGTCGGGTTCGGGGACGAAGACCGAGGACGTGTCGCGCCTGACCAAGCAGTTCGACATGATCTCGAAGATGAGCAAGCAGATGTCGGGCGTGGGCGTGAAGGGCAAGGTCGCGGCGATGCGCGAACTGCAGAAGAGCGGCGGGTCGCTTCCGGGCATGGAGGGCATGCCGATGATGCCCGGTGGGCGCGGTTCGACGAAGAGCCAGAGCCCGAAGCGCGGCTTCAAGAAGCGCAAGGGCGGCAAGAAGCGCCGCTGATCCGTGTCGGCTTGATCAGTCTCGCGCGTCCGAAGCCCCCCCGCTGATCGGGAGCGGGTCGGACGCCTCGCCTTCGGCCCACGCGCGGAACTTGGGCCAGATGATCTCGCGGATGAGGATCTTGATGCACGCCGCGACGGGGATGGCGATGAGCAGGCCGTAGAACCCGGCGAGGATGCCGCCGGCGAGTGAGGCGAAGAGGACGGTGGGCGTGTCGAGGCCGGTGGACTTGCCTTGGATGAGCGGGGTGAGGACGTAGTCGTCGGCGGCCTGCCCGATCATGTACACGCCGATCGGGGCGAAGACGATCCACCACCACGCGCTGCGGAAGCCCTCGGCCTGAGCCGGGTCGACGGCGAGGAGCATCAGCAGGATCGAGATCGGGATGCCGACGAGCGCGAGGTACGGCACGATAGAGAGCACGCCGACGGCGACGCCAAGGATGATGGCGGCGGGCGTGCCGATGATGAGGTAGCCGACCGAGAAGATCACGCACTGGATGAGCATGATGGTCAGGCGCCCACGCACGAAGCCGGCGATGACCGCGTCCATCTGCTTGAAGAGCTCGACGCTGCGCCCCTGCCGGCGCTCGGGGATCAGGTTGAACCAGAAGCGCCGGACGGCGCCCCAGCCGGTGCAGATGAAGAAGAAGAAGAACGCGGTGAGGAAGGCCATGAAGCCGAGGCTGAACAGCGAGATGAGCGCGCCGGCGAGCCAGCGGAGGATGTCGAACCCGCTGCTGGAGATCCGCTGGGCGATGAGGCCCCGGTTGCTCTGGACCCAGTCGCTGACCTGCTCGAACACGCCGTAGATGAGCGTGGCTTCGGCGGCGGGGATGACCGGTTCGGGGAGGGCTTCGTCGGAGTCGGTGGCGTCGGGGTCTGGTTCCGCTTCGAGTTCCGAAGGTGGCGCGGCCGGCGGCGGGATTTCGCCGGCGGAGTTGCCCTGCTCGCGCCGGGCCTTGGCCCGCCCGGCGGCCTCGCGGATCTCGACGAGTTGGACCGCGAGGCCCTGCCAGAAGCCGTCTGGAAGGCGCTCGAGTTCTTCCTCGGTGGCGTCGTTCGAGACGACGTCGTCGAGGACGATGATGTTCTCGGTGAGGCGCGAGACGGCGGTGATGCCCTGACGGGCTGCGAATGCCCCCCCGATGGTGGCCGGGAGCACGACGACGAGAGCCACGATGATGATGATCCCGGCGGCGGCCCCCTGCCGGCTGACCCACGAGAGTTTCGTGGCCCGCTGGACGAGCGGTTCGACGAGGTAGGCGATCAGCATCGCCAGGAGCAGCGGCACGGTGACCACGGAAAGCTTGGCCCCGAGCCACAACAGCAGCAGGACCGCGACGATGACGAGCAGGTCGCGGATCGGTTGGATCTGCCAGATGTGACGGTTCGCCAGATCGCGGAGCGTGTCCTGGCGGGATTCCGAGCCGTGGTCGGGTTCACTCATGGGCCAGAGAATAGCACGGGACGCCGAAAGCGGGTGTCCGGATCCGGGCTCACGGGGACACGCGAGCGGATATCAGCAGAGTTCGTGCGTTGAGCCGAAGACTTCGGGGAAGTCGTAGACGTTCTGGAAATCGGCGATCGAATCCTGGTCGGTCTTGCGGAGCAGGCCCGCCTCGATCATGGCGAAGACGATCTTGCCGAAGTCCTCGGTCCGCCGGATGTTCCACGAGTTAAGGACGGTCATCGCGAGCAGGCCGAACTGTTGTTGAGCGTAGTCACGCAAGCCGAGGCAGAGTTCCTGGCCGGTGACGTGACGCGAGCCATCGGTCGGGCCGTCTTCATCGATCGTGTACAGGCGATCGCAGGTGTGGCGCAGGCCTTCCTGAACGAAGATGAACGCCTGAGGCGGGTAGGGACCCGCGTGCTCCCGCAATCTGCTCCAGAGGATGTCGATTTCGCTGCTCATGCTTGTGTACCGCAGAATCGGCCACCATCGGCCACAAGATCATATCGGCTGAACGGCGTCGGACCACTGCAAATCAAAATGTGGGCCCCGGAGGCCCGTGAAAGTCGGCCTGACTGCCAATCAGGCATAGGAATGCAGAGAGGGCAGCAGCAGGTTTACCCCGAAGTATGTCCAGAGCATCGCGAGCAGGCCCAGCAGGTGCAGGATCGCCACGATGACAGGCTGGCGACTGGGGGCAAGACGCGAGGCGGGGATGTGGACCATGGCGAGGTAGACAAGCCAGGTGATCAGCGCCCAGGTTTCCTTCGGGTCGAACGCCCACCATCGCCCCCACGCGCGATCCGCCCAGACGGCGCCGAGGAAGATGCCGAGCCCGAGCACCCAGAACGCCCAGTAGCCGAGGCGGGTCTGCATGCGGTGCAGATCCGCGATCCGATCGGCCGAGTTCCCCGTGGCGCGCTGGACCAGCAGGACCGACCCGATCCCCGCGCCGAACAGGATGAGCGCGTAGCCCGCGAGGATCGTCAGGACGTGGTATTTGAGGATCGCGGTGGACGAAAGGATGCCCGCCTCGAGTTCGAGCAGGCGCCCGGGCACGTCCAGCCACTCGGCGACGGCCAGCAGGACGCCGGCGAGCGCCGTTCCGATCGCGAGTATCGTGGGCTGCTTCGAACGCCATGCCACGAGCACCCCCCCACCCGCGACGATCGACGCGACGGTCGCCATGGACTCGTAGTGGTTCTGGACCGGGATGCGATCGAGCACGATCGCGCGACAGGCGAGCGTGGCGATGTGGACCAGCAAACCCATTCCTGCGAGCAGACACGCGATCCGGAAACCCTTCAGCGAGGTGAGCACCGCGCTGAGGATGTACAGCAACACGCTGATCGAAAGCAGCGGGACGCGATCGAGCAACCGTTCGGCGTTCAGAATCCAGGGGCGTACGCCTGCGACCCGCTGATCGCGTTGCAGCGCGGCGCCGAGGTCGGAGAGCGCATTGTTCACCGTGGGCGCATCGCCGAGACGCCACGCGGTCGCGAGGCGATCGATGAGCGCTCCGTGTCCGGCGTGTCGCGCATCATCGATGCTCAACCAGGGCGCACCGGCTTCGCCGGGGGCGATGAGCAGTTCCTCGCTCGCGAAGACGATCAGGGCGAGACGTGCTTCGAGCAGCGCGAGGTCGCTGGTCTGTGTCGCATCGAAGTCGCCGGCGGGCAAGTCGAACGCGAGTTGTTCCAGCGCCTCGCCGGCGCGGCGTGGCTCGGCGCGCCCCGGGCTGGCCACCGTGCACCACTCCATGGCGCGTTCGGGATGGAACACGCTTTCGAGCAATGTGACAAGAGGGTCGACGGCCGTCCCGTCGACCGCCACCATCGGCGTGTCCCCGTGCACGTCGGTCACGAACGCCTCAGCGAACGACCGGAGCGGGACGACCCTTCCGGCCTGTTTCGCGCCGAGGCCGTTCAGGGTCGAGACATCGACGTCGCGGACGAATGCTGGGACGGCTGCTCCGGCCGACTGCCCGATGAGCGCCATCAGGATCAGGGCGATCATCGGTCTCATGACGTGACCCCCCGCTTCGAGCGACGCGTTCGGTCATGAGCCAACGCAAGACGCCGAGCGAGGGAGTACCCGGCACCGAGCAGGACGAAGCCCCCACCGACGAGTGCGATGCCCACGCCCTCGCGCTGGTTCATCGAAAGGATGACGTAACGAACGCCCTCGAAGGGCTCTTGCTCGCCTCCCCGCGACACCTCCCACCCTTCTGCATCCCAGCCGATGAGCGAGAGCTGCACGCGTCGATCATGCCGGCGTATCCGTAGTGTTGTGCGCACCGGGTCGTTCAGGCTCAGTGTGCGCCGCTCCGTCCTGTCGTCGGAACCGAGTTCTATGCCGACCCGGAAATCCTTCGGCAGGCTGCCGCGACGGAAAAGTTCCGCCTCGAAGGACCCGAGCGTCAAGGACGTCCCCTCGATCGCGAATCGCTCGGGCCCGAAACGTGCGATTGTTTCACTGGATGGGCGAGTTTCGGTGTCGTCGAACGCCAGCCAAATCGACTCAGCGCCTTCGTTACCCGTTCGTTCGATGCGTATCACCGAGCCGAGTCGCGGGTCGGCGAGCAGTTGCGCATCTTCCACGAGCGGCAGGCGCTCGACGCCAGCCACAATGTGCCCGTGCCGTTCAAATCGCTCGACGCGCAGCGTTGATCCAGGCCCGGTCGGGATGGTCAGCCCCACCTCGAAGCGATCTCCTGCGCGGACCTTGCCCGCTCGATATGACAACCAGCCGGCCGGGGCAACCGCTATCGCGGGCTGCCGGTCGTCCATGAAGAGGCTGCGGAATCCCTCCGGCAACCCCCCGCCCTGAGATCCACGGCCATCCGGGCTTTCGCCGAATGCGCCTTGCACCCTTGGATCCCACGAACCGGCATAGAGCAGGCGCTCCGGGAACCCCGGCCCTTCAAGCCGGTAGCTGCCCAGCACCACGCCCGAAGCGAACTCTGCGTGCTCGAGGAACTCGGCACGCCAGAGCCCCTGCTCCGACCGCCCGGTCACCACGGCGTCGCGTTGGGCTGGGAGCGCAAGCGTTACACCAGGCTCGGGCTCGATCCAGAGGCAACCGGCACCGTGATCGCGCAGCGCCTCGGACAACGATGTGTTCAGATCGGCAACAGGCCAACTTTCGCTGAACGCCAGAACCACGGTGCCGTCGGAAAGCGTCTGTCTCGAGAGCGTGCCTTCGGATACGAGCATCGCGAACACGCGCTGCTCACCGGTGACCGGACGCTCCTCGAGCTCCCAGCCGGGAGGATCACTCTCGCCCCCTTCCTTGAGGCGCTGCACGACTCTGGCGGAGTGCGCGAAGCCGGTGATGCGCACACCTTCGCCGAGTTCGATCGCCCGCTGACGGCTCGACCAGGGAACCCCGAAGTCGGCGTAGCGGGGAAGACGATCGTCGAGGCGCCACGTTCCGGAGTCGGGGCCGCTCACGGACAGCACGGATCTCGTGCGATCGATCACTTGGTTCGTCTGCTCGTCCGCGAAGAGTGCGATCGTCGCGTTCACCGGGCTTCGGGTCGCGATGAATGCACCGACCGCCAGCACGACCACCCCGGCGTGGGTCAGGATCACGCCGGCCCGGTCCGGACGCCACGGAATCCGCAAAGCGGTCGCGAGGGACATGTTGACGATCAGCGCCACCAGCAGTCCCCCGAAGAGCGATGTGGAGTAATACTCCGACTCGCGGAGATCGATAGCGGGAAGGTGGCGCAGGGTCCGGCCGGGTGCCCAGTCGTTTCCCCCCAAAACCTCGAACAGCGGCCCAAGCGGCACGGTCCCGAACGCCGCGTACACCCCGATCGTCAGGATTACAACGAGGCCGACGCGAACGCTGCTGCACCATCGCAGGACCGGGTTGCGCGGGACGCTGGCAGGCCGAACTCGAGCGTCCGGGGTGTTCATGATGTTGCGTCCTGAGGTCGCACGCGGGTTGGACGCACGAGCGCAGGGGGGCGTTCACTCGCCATCACCCGCGATGCCGGCGATCGGTCAGAATCACGCTCCGAAACCGGCACGAGTCCGAAACCAGCGAGCAGGCGCGGCAACTCAACCGGGGCGAGCGAGAACGCTTCCGGGGCCATGCCGAGCGCTTCGGCACCGCGCCAGGTCGCCATGGCGAGCGCCGCCCTGGGCGAAAGTCCGTCCCGGCGCACGAGCAGGCGGGCATCATCGAGCGTGGAGAGCCGCTCCGACTCTGTATCCGGCAGATTCACGATGGAATCGGTGCCCAGCGCGACGTTCACCCCGGCATCTAGCATGTCCCGGTACCGGTGAGCACCGAAGGCCTCCGTCTGCCGAAAGTACGCGCTGGCGCGCGGGCAGTAGGCGACCGTGCTCCCGGCACGAGCCAGAGCCTCGATGTCCGCATCGCTGGCCTGGTTCACGTGAGCAACGATCGAGCGGGATTCCGCGAGAATCGGCGACAGGTACTCGACGGGCGATTGTCGGAGTCCGACGGGATCGGCGCACGAGTCATCCCACGCGCCCAGCCGGCGA
>PAKT01000005.1 GCA_002710725.1 Spongiibacteraceae bacterium | reverse complement strand
TCACCCAAACGGGAAGTCGCTGCCATACGGCGATCAACAGCCTGAACTTCGGGTTGTTTGGGTTGAGTGCGGGTAGCGCCTCTCCCTCCGGCAGCAAGTAGTCCCAATGCAATGTCAGAGGCTGGGCACCCCACTGTTGCTTGAAACGATAGGTGCCGGCATCGTGACTGCAACGGCCGAAGTCAAAAACCTCGAAACCCTGCTGTACCGCGAACTCCAGGGCTTTCCAGTACATGATCATATTGATGCTGGTGTGGTTGTACTTGCGCAATGTAGACGCCCAGGGAATCTCCATGCGGCCCTTGTAACCGGTCAAAAAAGCGCAGCCAACCGCTTGCCCTTCAATACGGGCAACTACCAGCCACGCCTGCCCGCCTAGAGTGTCCAGCAAGTTTCGGAAAAACTCTTTACCGTAGACGGGCGTTCCGAGGTCACGCATGTTGATGGCAAAAACCCGATAGAACTCGTCCAGCAAGTCAGCGCCACCGATAGCGAACCCGTTCATTTCCCGCTCGCCCCGGCGGATTTGCGCACGCAGTTTGGGCTGGAAGCTGTCCCACAGGTCCTCGGTTTTAGACGGCAATGGCAACCAGAAGGTGACTTTGTCCTTGCGCTGAGGCAAGCCCAGTTCATTATCCTGACAAAACCGCATTTCCAGGTGACCTGCTCCCAACTGCTGTCGCCACTTTTCGCCCTCGCCGATGAGTTTTTGGGCAATGTCGGGATGGTCCGCCAAAACCCCGCCATAATTAAAATAGGGCATTGAAACCAGGAAATTACCAAAAAGCCGGCTATTGAGTTGTACCAGGGGAAGCACACCGACAATGCCCCCTACGTCATCGTAGGCACAGAGATATCGGGTGTTGTGGCCGTAGGTTTTACTGATGAACGATGAAATACAAGGCCTATGCCAAACTGACGCTGCAGGATGACGGGCTACGTAGGCTTCTGCGTGATGGATGTCGGAATCTGCACAGGGCTCTACGGCGATGGCTTGTGCCATCGTGGCATTTCCAACAGCAGGAGGAATAGTGATCGGCTTTGGGGTCCACTTATCCTGTGCCTGAGCCCCATTGAGTTGCTGCTTAACCTGCTTCTGGAGCTGTTTTATCTCGCTGGATACCTGTTGGAGCTCGGCAATCAGTTCATCCGCATTGGTTCCGCTTTTGCGGGCTTCGCCCACCAGGCGACTGAGACGGCCTTTGGCACTCTTCAACTCGTCCAGCCGCGCCTTGGAGGCCTCCAGGCCGGGGATAGGTGTCTCCATTCCCATTGCGCTATCCTTAAAGAATTCCCTAAACAACGCTTAGACAGCGACAGCCTTGGTGGGTATGTCCATACCGGACAGCACGTCCGACACCGAGCCAAAACGGAAATCGCCGAGCAGCCGTTCAAGCCGATGCATGCACTTATCCAGGTTGTTGTAGTGTCGGAAACGGGAAAATGCCTTGACGTTCAGCCTTGGTTGCCCGGTATCGATTTCCCAGGGGTGCAGGTAGAAAATAAACGGTTGCCCTGCCCGGTTAATCTTGCCCAAGCCCCAATGGCTGAGCCAGTAAGGGAACAATCGGAAGTAGCCACCCCCTGCGATGGGCAACCGGTATCTACCAATCGGGCAGGTCGACAGCGGAAACTCCGTGAGGGTTTTGCCATTGGGCGCCTGCAATAGATAGGGCTCGTGAGGCGTGCCTGGCATGCCATAGCGATCATGGTGAACCGGGAATATCGATGAATCCCAGGTGAACCCCTCATCGCAAAGGATATCCAGAGCCCAACGGGACTGTGCCGTAATTGAATAGCTCGCAGCCCTGTAGCCGGTTATAGGCTCACCGGTAATGTCTTCGAGTATGCGCTTGGACTTGCGGGTTTCTTCCTTGAAAACCTCCGGTGTCTGGGTGTAGACCAACTGGTGGCTGTATCCATGGCTGGCGATCTCGTGCCCCGCTTGCTGGATCTTTTTCACCAGCCCGGGGGAGCGCTCGGCAACCCAGCCCAAGGTAAAGAAGGTCGCCTTCACATCACGCTCTGAAAACAGTTCCAGCAACCGTTCTGTGTTGGCTTCAACCCGGTATTCCATGGTTGGCCAGTCGTCACGATTGACGGCCTCGGCGAGCGCCGCTACCTGAAAATAGTCTTCAACATCGATTGTCAGGGCGTTCTGTCTCACGTCCGTGATACTCCGGGTGTAAAAATAGCACTCAGGGAATGCCAGAAGGGTTTCAGAAGAACCGATAATCCAGCGCTATGGAAACCCAGTTTTCATCGTATTCACTGATGCTCGAGTCGCTGCTTCTGGATGTATGTCCAACCCTGCCAGTGATACCCAGATCGCGGGTAAGTTCATAGGTTAACCCAATATCCAGGCTTATGGTTTCCTCATCCACTTCGTCCTCGTCGAACGACTGATACTGGTATCTTGTGTTTGATCGTAGCGTCAACAAAGGCAATATTGGCCGACTGTACCCTACCGCCAACCCTAGCCGATCTTCCGTTTCATCCGCGCGAATGTAATCGGCACGGTTCGCAAACACATTAATGTTCAGTTGAGAGGCATCGCTAAACTGCCTTCGGATGCCCGTATTGATTGCAGTTACTTCAACCTCGCTGGTCTCGCGGAGATCAAACACGAAGTCACCAAAGCGGATATCGAAATCCGAGGTCTGATCGGTCAATTCACGGCTACCGTTAATGTAGAAGGTCGTTACCGGGTTAATTTCCCGCTCCAGTGAAATATCCCCAACCACACCATCGCTTGACTGGGTATTGCCACCAAAATCGCTTTCAATCTCACTGATGCCAATGCTGCCGGAAAGGCTCGTTGTCGCCCAGGTTTGAGAAAAATCCAGGCTGACGACATCGGTATCAATTTCTGCGCCGGTGTCGAATTCGGCTTGATTTGTGAGCACACTGATACCACCCGAAAAGGTGGGACTAAACATTCTGCTCCAACCAACCGAGCCAATATAACGGTCGCTGTCGACTTCCTCCGAGTCGCCGAACTCAGTATTTTCATACTGAAGAGACAGGCGAAGCTGATCCACCTTACTAAGCGGCACTGTATAAACCGGTCCCGTGCGGAATATGTTCTTACGGGTTGTGTTGTCTGGCGTGTCTGTACCACGAGAGTCCCTGGTTACATTCCGCAGGTTGTCCGCAACTTCCCATCTCAGTCCCTGCGCCAACTCGCAGTCACCCAGAAAGTCAGCCGTTGTATAGGTTTCCGGATCGTAAGTCTCATCGTGCCACACCCCATAACCAACATCGGCGAAGGTGCTCGCCTGGCACTCCCCGGGATCACTCTGATGGGCGAGCCGCAAATTGACTCGGGTTTCAGTGTCGCTTATTTCGTTATTGGCATCTCGCGTGACGTTGTCACTGAATCGGTTCGTGAGGCCACCTGACAAGGAAATGGGCTCTGCAACACTGGCCTGGCTCACAAACAGGCTACAAGCCAAGACTCCGAGGATCACAAATCGTAGGCACTTCCATGTCCCTGACAGATCAACCATTTATAACAGCTCCGACAAACTTCTCGGCGTTGAACGCGCCCGCAGCCTGCTCAATACCATCGGCCGTCATACCGGCATGGGGAATAACCAGCATGGCGTAATCGCAAAGCTCGGTCAGGATTCGGGCATCCGGAGACTCTGTAATGGGTGCCGTGTCCAGAACGATGAACCGATCAGGATAACGGCGACGAACAGCCTGTAAGAATTGCTTCATACGGAACGAGGTGAAAAACTCACCGGGCGTCTCCCGGCGGCTGCCGGCCGGGATAAGTCGAAGCCGAGGTATTCCAGTCGGATAGAGGATCCGGGCAATATCGTAATCCGGGTCATCAAGGAAGTCAGTCAGACCAGAGTCCGGAATAATGTCCAGCGTCGAATGAAGCGCGGGTTCCCGGAGGTTACAGTCAATGATCAACGCTGTTTTGGCTTCGTCAAAGGCAAAGGCAGCCGCCAGATTCAACGCAACAAATGATGACCCTGCACCCTCACGAGCACCACTGACCACCAACGTAAAGTTATTGCCCCCGGATTTTTCCAGTAGCTTCGTCCGTAGGTTACGGAAATGATTGACCAGTTGCCGGTTACGGGACTCTGGATAGATGATGCGACGTTCTTCCAGATCGTCCGGTGTCAGGCGGCGTGGCTCCTGCATCCGTACAATTTGTTTGCTAATAACGTACTTGTCGACGCTGCCTGCCCCAAGTTCCAGTGAACTGGGTACCAGCATCCTCGAATCATCCCATTCGGAAACGCGATCTTCGCCACGGGAGACGATCTCCGGGCTATTGCCTGCAGAGGCAGAACTGTTGCTGTTCTCCGTCTCCCTGTTCATTTTTTCTGATTTCCATTTCTCGAAATCCGAAAGAACGCTTCCCTCAGCTTGGGTCTCTTTTCCCTGGTCTGCTCTGGAATCGGCCATCAAATCACTCCAAACACAGAAGCCAGCGCTACTGCGACATAAGCGGCGGCAACCAGTACCGCCATTACAACCACGGCCACGGTGACCTTCCGATCACGCCGTTTTTCAAAGGGCGTCCGAACTTCTGGCAAATGCTCTAGCACCGCAATATCGAGAACGTCTTCCAGTTGTTCACGAGAACGAATACGAGGATCTACCTGAAGCAGGCCTGCTATTGCGCCGAAAGGCGCAACTGCACCGAGAAGAAGGCCCGCCATCGCAAACATGGAGAACTTCGGCCCGGTAGGGCTCGTCGGGTACTGTGCAGACTCGTTAATCTTGTAGTTCAATCCCTGCCCTTCAATATCCAGGTGCATCGACACCCGGGCTTTTTCGCGGCGTTGCAGGAGGTCATTGTATATTTCCTTGTTGACCTCCATGTCACGAGTCAGCTCTGAATACTGCGCCTTATTTTCCTGAATGCGCTCCATTCGTTGCTTCTGTTCCGTGATGAGTCGCTTGATAGAACTGATCCGGGTCTCGACTGTTTCAAGGTCGGTGTTGGTTGTCACCAGATTGGAACGAACCTCCTGATACACCGGATTGGGTATACTTTCGCTCCCGCTTGGCTCGCTGGAGAGCTGTTGTTCCTCGAGCGCCCTTTCTCTTTGCTTTCTGAGCTCTTGAAGCTGCTCCCGAAGTATAACGATATCCGGGTAAGTATCGTGGTAACGGAGCCTCAGTGAGTCCAATTGCTCTTCCATGGAATTGATTCGCTCCTGGTAAGCGTCCACGGTACGCCCCTGCCTCAGAGTGCGGTTGATGCCGCTAAGTTCACGCTCAAGGGACCGAGCTCGGGTCTGCAGCTCTTCTTTCTCCAACTGGGCCAATTCAAGGCGACTTTGCAGGTTTGATAGCCTGGCGTTCGCGTCGGCCTCTGTACCGTCTACATTCTCCGAGAGGAACTCCTTGAGGCGCTCTTCAACTTCGGCAATCTGTTGTTCGTAACTCTTGACCTGTTTGTCGATAAAGTCGTACGCGGAGCGGCTTTCTTCACGCTTACGCTTGGCGTTTTCCTCGATAAACGCCTGGCCCAACTTCTGCGCCACCCTGAATGTTTTAAGGGGAGACGAAGACGAGTACCTTATACTGAAGTAGTTATCGCCCCTGGGCACGACTGACATGCTATAGCGAAGACCGTTGATACGTCCTTCCAACGCCTCCGGGCTGATATCGGCGGCGTTCTCACCATATATTTCGGTATCTGTGGCAATTTCTTCCAGAACGTTCCTGGAACCAAGTAGCTCCCTGGCTGCCGATACTTTTTCAGTGACCTTTGTCGCTACGGCCCTGCCCTCCATCAGCGGCTGGATAATATTCCTGTCATCGACAAAAATAACGACCTGCGACTGGTATTTATAGGGCCATAGGAAACCGGCAGCCAATACCGAAAAGCTGACGACTGCAAACAAAAGCAGCGCCAGCCATTTACGAGACCGTACTTCCCGTACTATCTCTTTCGGTAACTGGTTTAATGGAAGTGCCATATCAATAGTCCGTTATTCAAAAAGCCCAACCGGGAACAACTCTATTACCCGATACCGGGTTAAAGACTTCTCTCGGGTATGGTCAGGATATCTCCCGGTCGTAATTTATAATTGGTCGAAATATCACCTCGGGAGAGGATTTCGTCCAGCTTGACTGGAATAGCAACCACCTCGCCCCCAACGGCCCGGTAAAGCACAGAGTTATTGGGGGACGCGAAGGGTGTGACACCACCTGACGTCAGTACCATATCGAGCACCGTCATACCGGCCCGATGAGGGACCGATGTCGGCTGCTGTACCGCACCCGTTACGCGCACCCGATCAGAATATTCATGACTCCCCATGCTGGTGACAACGATACTGACCTGAGGTTCCCGGATATAGGCGGAGAGCTTGGTCTCTATATCGTTTGCCAGCGCATCCGGTGTTCGGCCGGAGGCCTGCACGTCGCCCACAAGCGGTACGGAGATCTTTCCATCGGGCCGGATGGGTACCGATATACTCAGGTCTTCATTGCGCCATACGGAAACGCGCACCACGTCTGTGGCGCCCAGGATGTACTCATCAACACTGTTAACCGTATCGACCGCCAGGGCACGTTGGATCTGTTCAGGTGATGATGTTTTCGGGCCTGCGCAACCCGAAACAAAAATGACTGCGGTAAGGGATAAAACCAATCCCAGGAGTGAATACTTGGATGACATTGTTCGTCCTCTCTACAATTCCTTGCCTGTTTCCATGTCTCGGATAAAGCGGGTCCCGAAACTACCTAGATCCTTTCTTAAACAATACCACTTCTGCTGTCTGAATTATAATCAACAAATCCAGTAATAAGCTTTGATTCTTGATGTAATAAAGGTCGTAACGAAGCTTTTCCCGCGTATCTTCTTCGTTATCAGCATAAGCAAAACAAAGCTGCGCCCAACCCGTCAAACCTGGTTTTACCCTATGGCGTTCGCTGTAGAACGGAATTTTCTCCGACAATTGCTCAACAAAAACAGGCCGTTCCGGGCGAGGCCCTACAAAGGCCATGGTGCCGTTAAGCACATTGAAGATCTGCGGCAGTTCGTCAACGCGAATCTTGCGGATGATTTCACCCACTTTGGTAACACGCGCGTCGTTCTGACTGGCCCATACGGCGCCGTTTTTCTCGGCATCCGTGATCATGGATCGGAACTTGTGAACCCTGAAAACACCACCGTTAAGGCCCACCCGCTCCTGACTGTAGAACACCGGTGCCTTTATGCCGTCTTCAATCTTGATGGCAATCGCCGTGAGGATCATCAGCGGCAGGCCTGCCAACAACAACGCCCCCGCAGCAAGGATATCCAACAAACGCTTACCAAAGCCGTAGACCGACGACACCTTGAAACCGTCCGAGAACACCAGCCAGCCGTGGGTAACCATCTCCAGTGCGACTTTCCGTGATTCTCGTTCGTAGAAACTGGCCCCATCCACAATACGAACGCCCAGCATCTTACACTCGAGCAAATCTTCCATCGGCAGGCCTTTACGGCGATCGTCAACGGCAATCACGATTTCCTTGACCGGGTGCTTGAGGATGTATTGATGCAGTGTGGTCGGGATCTGGAGCAGGTTTTCTTCACTGACTTGAGTCGGCTCATCGGGAATGGGCACAAACCCTGTCAGGATAAAGCCCTTGCGATTGAAGGGCGTTGTAAGATCTTCCAGGAGTTGCCGGGCCCTGAAACCCGCTCCAAGCACCAGGACTTTTCGCTTGAACGCATCCTTCCCTGCCATTGCAAAGAACACCCAGCGGCTGATTCCCAGCAGGAAAAAACCGAAAACGGAGGCGGACGTGAGCAAATCCGTAAAGCCGAGGTACCAGAGCCAGTCGTTGCTGATGACAAACAGAACACCCACCGCGGGGACGCTAATGATGAGAGAGAAGATGGTCCTCAGCATCATGCCGGACATACCCTCTTCCAGGCGGGACTGATGAACGCCCAGGGCAATCATGACCAACAGGTTCACCAGACTGAAAACAACAGCGGAAGGCAGTAGGTATATAAAGCTGTCGAGAAAGAAAGACACTTCCCCGAAGTGACGAAAAAATGCGGCCAGCGAGAAACTTACGGCCAGGACAACGAAGTCGATAAGGCCCAGAATAACGAAGGGAACGTGAATGTAGTGCCTGAACAATCTGACGTGGGCCACGCCAACTCCTTTTGCTGTTCACTGGAAACGCGTCTGCGCATCCCATGCTGCAGATCTGACAATGAACAGAGTTTACTGCATTTTAATGATACTGCAATCAGCGACGTAGAAGGACAGCACCTAATCCGGCGCCAGAAACGCAAAACACCCTACCTTAGATATCAAGGCAGGGTGTTTCATGACTTACTTGGCTCAGGCTGACTTGCGACCGCGAGTCATGCCCAGACCCAGCAGGCCGAGACCAAACAGCGCGAGCGTTCCTGGCTCAGGCACTGCCTGTACGTCTGAAATCCCGACGATCAGATCGTTGTAATCGAAGTCACCGTCCAGCAGGTCTTCGAACGCAACAATCAGTGAGCTGCCAAAGAAGCTACCGTTCTGGCTGCCCGTCACGTCGAAGATCCGCGTCATATCAACGCCGCCGTTCAGGCTCGCGTCTGAATAGAACGTGGTGTCACCGCGCTGGAGGTAGAAACCGAACGTAGAGCCGATGTTGGCTGTTCCGTAGTATGTTGAGGCGGTCCCTGCATCCAGGTCAAACGCTACCTCACGACCACCAGAACCTTCAATTCCGGAGAACACCTGCAGCGTTTCGCTGGTGTCATTCAGGTTGTAGATACCGAAGTTATTGATGTTGGCAAAACCTGCGAATTCGAACAGCAGGAAGGCGCCAGCTGAATCCTGGGTACCATCAACATCGTTCAGTTTTGCGAAAGAGGCACCGTTGTCGTAGAAACTACCTTCACCGAGGGTGTCGGTAAATACGTCCGCGCCACTGTCTGTTTTCAGATCGAAAACGTCCATCGGGGCGGCCTGCGCTACCGAAAACGTCCCCGCCAGCATTGCTGCCGCGATCAGCTTTGAAGTCATTTTCATTCTACTGCTCCTTGTTTACATCTTATGATTCTCATCAACCGCTCATTCCAATGCAGGTGACGTGCCAACTATTTTTTTATTATAAAACAATAGCTTGAATAGCCACTTCCAGGGTTGCGTAAAATTTACTGACACACCACTACCGATCCTCAGCGATTCCGTTTTGACTTCCTTGAGAGCGAAAGCCCAATACCTAGCAGTCCCAGCGCCAACAAGGCCAAGGTGCCAGGCTCCGTGACGTTGGCAACGGTGATATTGTCGATGCCATATCCATCATCAGGGTTGTTGGAAAAAATGCTGACATCCCCTAAACCCGAAGCGTCGTAGAGGCTGACGTAAAAGATCCTGCCATTGCCAAGCGCGGACCCGAATATGTCGCTGAAGCTGAAATCGACCCCGCCAATCGAGAGGCGTCCGCCCGCATCGTTGGGGTCTGTCATATAGAAACCCATGGCGTTGAAACCAGCTGCAGGGGAAATCACCATTTGTCGGGCGTCCATACTGTCGAGCCAGTTGCTCCCAGATACGGCATAACGCCCACTAAACGGACTGGCGCCGGCGTTCAATACGGCAAGGCCGTCATTGCAGTTATAGGGGCCGCTATCGCACAGACCACCAGACCCTGGTACGGCGCTGGTGAAGGAACCAACACCAACGGACGACGTGATGGTGCCAGCCTGACTCCCAACGGTGTAAAAGGCATTGTCATCGAACGTTTCGGTGAGATAACCGGAATGAGCGGCGTTCAGGAAGCCCTGTTCCGCAGAGGCAGCAGCCGCGGCTCCCTGACTACTAATACTGAGAAAGGGCGCAGCGCTGGCCCAGGTGCAAGCACCGAGGAGAACTCCTACGGCGCCGACTGTTTTTAGCGTGTTCATATCAGTACTCCATATAAGCTGACAGAATCGTCTTTAGATATGGAGTACCAGTTGCATAAGGCATGCCACGGCCTTAAACACTGCCTTTTCCGCTAGTTAGCCGTTGGCCTATTCCCTCAATGTAAAGTTTTTCGACAGCCCCTTCATCCCGCGTCAACAGCGCTTGGCATCACTACGGCTCAGATGACAAACATACCAACAAATTCATGGACCGGAGTTGCCTCCAGCCGAGCCTGATCCTTACACAGATGGAAGATCTCATCACAACGCTGGCCAGGAAATCGGGTCGCGAGGTTGTGGCGGAACTTGTCTTCCAACAGTGGGATGCCCTCCTTGCGGCGCCGGCGATGGCCAATGGGATACTCAACCGCTACCTTCTCCGTGCTGGTGCCGTCCGCGAAGAACACCTGAATGGCGTTGGCGATGGAGCGCTTGTCCGCTTCCAGATACTCCCGGGTGTATCGCTCATCTTCTACCACTTCCATCTTTTCCCGGAGTTCGTCGATCAGGGGATTGGCTTCGTGGAAGCTGTCTTCGTAATGCTCCGCCGTCAGGCCGCCAAACATTAACGGTACCGCCGTCATGTATTGAAGGCAGTGATCCCGATCGGCCGCGTTTGCCAATTTCCCCTGTTTCGAGATGATGCGGATGGCGGACTCGTGGGTGGTGATGACGATTCGTTCGATGTCGTTCAGGCGGTCTTTTACCTCGGGATGAAGTATCACAGCCGCTTCAGCTGCTGTCTGGGCATGGAATTCCGCCGGGAAGGAGATCTTGAACAGGATATTTTCCATCACGTAGGCGCCAAACGACTGGGGTAAAGAAAACTGACGCTTGTCTTCCGGCTTCAGCTTCTGGTCTTTATTGGTCTTGCTGAACAGAATGTCGTAGAAGCCCCATTGGGGCGCCGTGAGCACGCCCGGGATACCCATCTCTCCGCGCATCGCTATGTCCGCCAATCGCACAGCTCGGGACGTTGCATCTCCCGCCGCCCAGGATTTGCGGGAACCGGCGTTTGGCGCGTGCCGATAGGTTCTCAGCGCCTGGCCATCCACCCAGGCATGGGACAAGGCGGACAGCATCTGATCGCGGCTCGCGCCCATGAGTTTTGCGGTAACAGCGGTTGAAGCCACCTTGACGAGCACAACGTGGTCCAGCCCCACCCGGTTAAACGAGTTCTCAAGCGCAAGCACCCCCTGGATCTCATGGGCCATAATCATCGCTTCCAGGACATCCCGCATGGTCAGGGGCGCCTTGCCCTCTGCTACCCGTTTCTGGGAAAGATGATCCGCGACGGCCAGTATGCCCCCCAGGTTGTCCGAGGGATGCCCCCACTCTGCCGCCAACCAGGTATCGTTGTAGTCCAGCCAGCGCACAATGCAGCCAATATCCCAGGCAGCCTTTACCGGGTCCAGCCTGTAAGGCGTTCCCGGAACGCGCGCACCGTTGGGTACCACGGTGCCCTCCACGATCGGCCCGAGGTGCTTGGTGCATTCGGGAAAACGCAGGGCCAGAAGGCCGCAACCAATAGTATCCATCAGGCAGTTGCGCGCCGTATTCCACGCCTCTTTGCTCTTTATACGGTAGTTGAGCGCATAGTCTGCGATTGCCTGCAGCACGTCGTCATAATCAGGGCGAATGTTTTGATCTACGTTGGTGCTCATGGCGAGTCCTCTATTGGTTTTGGACCTCGGAGAGGTGTCAGGAACGGAAAGAAGTCGTGCCAAACAGGTTAGTACATCGCGCCAGCCGGGATACAGCCGTCCAGTTCTTAAGCGTTGACTTTTTATACACTTTTCTCACCGGCGCCAGTGACTAGAACAGCCAATAAACAGCAACCAGCTGTTTTGAAACATAAACATTCTAACTGGTTCTTTTCTTGCTATTACCGCAGTCCGGAGACCACTCTGCAGGAAATGTAGGGTGAATATGGACATCTGTGAAAACGCAAGGAGAAGGAAGTATGAAAGGATTTAACCGCAAGGTAGTCATTGGCCTGGGACTGGCCGCTGCAATGGCTGGGAACGCTTACGCAGCCCCCATCGTAAACGTCGTCAACTCTGACGGCGACCTCTACAACACCGAAATGCTGACCGGGTATTCAACCGACGGCTCGCTGATGGACGGCATGGAAGTCACTACTTGCTTTGCCAGCGCGGCCTGTGAAACCGTGGCATTTGACGGTACGGTCGGCAGCTCTTCCTACGGCGAAGCCATCGGTAGTGGCTGGAGCTTGTCTATCAATGGAGACACCTACAGCTCCCCGTTTACCTTCAATTCCGTTCAAGACGTCACCAGCATCGTGTTGAACGGGCGTCCTGGCAACACGATTTTCGACATTCTCGGTGGTGATTTCCGTTCACCAGACTCCGCACAGGGCAAGCCATTCCAGCTTTCCAACTCGGGCGATTTGGCGGACGGCACAACTGTGAACGTGGAATACTCTGACAAGCTGTCTCTCGATGGCGTGTTCTATGACGACCTGTTCACAACCATGGCAATCGATTTTGGTGGCAGCCTGTTCTCAGGCATGTTCAGTTTCCTGTCGGATACTGACAACAACAACTTTGCAGCTGGCAGCCCGATCACTCCGACCAACCCGGTTCCAGAGCCCGGCACCCTGGCGCTGTTGGGCCTCGGCGCCCTGGGCTTTGGCCTGCGTCGCCGTAGTATCAAGGCGTAAGCCTTCTTGTCGGATTAAGGCCCCTATAGGCCTTAATCCGACACCCCCAATTGCAAGATGGCCAATAGATAACCGACGACAGTAAACGTCACCGATCCAACAGGTCGTCTATTTCAACCTCCAAAGCTTTCGCGAGTGCACTAAGAACCTTTGTTGAACCGGTTTTGGCACCAGCCTCAATTTGTGAGACGTATGATTTTCCAATACCGGCTTCAATTCCTAATAGCTCCTGAGTGAAGCCGCGATATTCCCTCCAAACCTTCAGAGGGTGCTCTTCTCCCAATACGAGACGCCTGGCGATAGCCGCAGGAATGCATTCGTCCTCTCCAGCCAAAAGTTCCGCCTTAGCGGCATCAGCATCCTGAGTATCACGCGCATCCTGTGCCATCTCAAGCAGTTCCTGATACTCCGCATAGGGAATGACTGCGTATTCAGGTTTTCCTGACTTTTCAATGATCTGT
>PAKT01000004.1 GCA_002710725.1 Spongiibacteraceae bacterium | reverse complement strand
CTGGACGTCGTTGCAGCGCTCGTCAAGGAGAGTAACCCTTGACCTTCGCACTGCGCCTTGCCAGTGCACGCCAGAGGCTCCGCTGAGCCATTGCCGAATTAATCAGAGGTGCCCTAGAATAACGGCAGGCAGCACCTGCCGTTTTTTTATTTCAGGGGTACCCAATGTCGCAGTTTGAAAATGTCACCGTTGTAAAAGCCGCCAATCTCTATTTTGAGGGCAAAGTCAGCAGTCGCACCGTCCTGTTTGCCGACGGCTCTCGCAAAACCCTGGGGCTGATGCTACCCGGTGAGTACACCTTCGGTACCGAAGCCGCTGAAGTTATGGAGATTCTGGCCGGAGACCTGCGGATAAAACTGCCGGGGGCCGATTGGCAGAGCATTAGCGCCGGGCAGAGTTTTGATGTTCCCGCCAACGCCAGCTTTGACGTTGTGATCGAGACGCCCACCGATTACTGCTGCACCTATCTGGATTGATTACATCGACTCAAAGGAGCTGACTTGAGGCTGTACTGGCTGATTTATCTCGCGAGCGCGGCGTTGATACTGGTAACCCTGTTGCCGCTCTGGCGGCGAGAGGACTGGTGGGTGCGGGTTTGGGATTTTCCGCGACTGCAACTGGCCTGCGCCGCAGGTATTCTGCTCTTGCTGCAGTCTCTGCTGCTGGACGAGGGCGCAACGATCACTCCGCTTATCCAGACTGCGACCGCACTGTGTCTGTGCTATCAGCTCTGGTGGATTTTTCCTTATACGCCGCTGGCCCGGCGTGAGGTCAAAACCAGTGCCGACATTGATGCGGACACCAACCTGAGTATTGTGACGGCCAATGTGCTTACCACCAATCGTCAGGCGCAGCGCTTTCTGGCGCTGGTGAAGGAGATGTCGCCGGATATCGTGGTCACGCTGGAGTCGGATGCCTGGTGGCAGTCACAGCTGGATTCCCTGGAGGATCGCTACCCTCACACGCTGAAATGCCCGCTGGACAATCTCTATGGCATGCATGTGTATTCACGCCAGCCCCTGCACGACGGGCAGATCGAGTTTCTGGTGGAAGACGACGTGCCCTCCATGCATGCGATGGTTGAATTGCCCTCCGGTGACGCTATTCGCTGTCATTTCCTGCACCCGGCACCGCCTAGCCCAACCGAAAATGAAGAGTCAGCCGAGCGCGACGCCGAGCTGATCATGGTGGCGAAAAGCCTGCAGGACTACAAAAAACCAGTGCTTGTTACCGGCGACTTAAACGATGTGGCCTGGTCTGGAACTACCCGCCTGTTCAGGAAGATCAGCGGCCTGCTGGACCCGCGGGTTGGGCGGGGCATGTTCAATACCTACCATGCCACCATCCCCTTTGCACGCTGGCCGCTGGATCACCTGTTTCACAGCGCCCATTTTACGGTCAACGAGCTCAAGCGGCTGCCGGGTTTCGGCTCCGATCATTTTGCTCTCTATGCGAGCCTCAACATGCACAGGCGCGCCTTGCCGTCACAAGACGGGTTGGATGCGGAAGCTGAGGACAAAGCCTGGGCTGAAGAAAAGCTGAGCCAGCAGAGCGTCGATGAATCCGATGTGCCGGTTCCTCGGGTTTGACTCATAGGCTTGCCTAGCGAAGAAACTCTGCCCGTGTCTTTGCATCGGAGCGAAACGCACCACCAAGTGCAGTGGTTTGTGTCGTCGATGTAGAATCCATGACGCCCCGGGCTTTCACGCAGTAGTGGGCGGCGCTGATCGACACCGCCACGTCGTCGGTTCCCAACAGCGTTTGCAGCGCCACCAGAATCTGCCGTGTCAGCCGCTCCTGCACTTGCGGGCGCTGGGCAAAGAAGCGGACCAGTCGGTTGATTTTGGACAGCCCGATGACTTTCTGCGCCGGAATGTAGGCGATGCTTGCGGTTCCATCGATGGTAATGAAGTGGTGCTCGCAGGTACTGGTCAGGCTGATATCACTGACCCTTACCATCTCGTCGACCTGCATCTTGTTGTCAATGGCAGTAATCTTCGGGAACGAGCCGTAATCCAGCCCCGAGAAGATTTCATCCACATACATCTTGGCAATGCGATGCGGGGTTTCGGCAAGACTGTCATCTCGCAGGTCCAGCCCCAGCGCTTCCACGACCTCTGTCATGGCGCTGCGAATGCGAGCGTATTTCTGGTCGCGGCTCAGATGGTTCTCTACCTGCGGCGTTTCCAGGCCTGCCTCAATCAAGGCATGCCGAACCTGCTCCGCAGCCTCAGAAAACTCAGGCCCGTTGGTGTGTGCGTCCTGGTGTGAAAAGGATTCAGCAGCTTTCAGTGCAACAGTCATCGGCAGTCCCCAAAGGTGTTTTTAAGGCACCTCTGCTTAATTCGGCAATGAGCTATCGCCGAATTAATCAGAGATGCCCTAACTTACGCGCCTGGATGGGGGCTGGATCACGGGCGGGGGGATATTATCCGGGCACTCGTTTGGTTGCTCGCTGGCATTGTGCATAGTGATTTACACTAATACCCATGGCACTGTTTCTGTAACCTGAAAGCGCGTGCTAATCCGGTTGTTTGTGTATTGGTTTGCTTTAGTCCGCTCAACAGACTGGCACAAAAAAGCCCCGCGAGCGGGGCTTAAAACTGATCGTGCTTGGCTAGTGCGGTTTAGAATTCACCGCTGACGGTCAGGCGTGCACTGCGAGACTCGCCGACAGTTACCTGATGGGTGCTGTGCGCGTTGGGGAAGTACAACTCATCGGTCAGGTTTTCGATATTGAGCTGCACGCGCAGGCTGGCTGACACATCGTAGATGATGGCCATATCGGTGCGGGTGTAGCTGGGCAACTTGGCCTGATTGCCGTTATCGATAAAGCTTTCGTCCTGGTACGTCGCACCAAGCCCAAGTCCCAGGTTGTCACTTACCTGGTACATGCTCCAGATGGAGGCCATATGCTCGGGCAACTCGGTGGGGCGCTTGCCGGTAGAGCCAGATTGGTTGACGATTTCGCCATCGAGATTGCCGTAGCTGGCAGAGATATACCAGCGATCCGTCAACTGGCCGTCCAGCTGCAGTTCATAGCCATCGATTTCTGAGTCGACCACCACAAACGCATTGGGGTCGTTGTCGTCCACCTGCGGTGCACTTTCTTCGTTCTCGAATACCGCCATTGTCAGGCTGAGGCCATTACTGAAATCCCACTTCATACCTATTTCACGGTTTTCGTAGGTATTCGGATCCAGGTCGTCGGCAGCGCCATTGATATTGGCAAATTGCTCGCCACTTTTTGGCAGGAAAGACTCGCTGTAGCTGGCGTATACCGAGATATTTTCTTTCGGCTTATAGACGATGCCGGCGCGGGGCGAGACTTCTTCGTCTTTACGGCTGCGCTTTTCATTGGCAACGA
Source organism: Spongiibacteraceae bacterium (assembly GCA_002710725.1). Classification (GTDB taxonomy): domain Bacteria; phylum Pseudomonadota; class Gammaproteobacteria; order Pseudomonadales; family Spongiibacteraceae; genus Litorivivens. The sequence continues at coordinate 12,883 of PAKT01000004.1, read as the reverse complement.
CGTTATTAACATCGATGTCGAAGCTATCGAAACGCGCGCCCAGAACCACATCCAGATGTTCTGAAACTTCAATCTCATCCTGCAGATAAACCGAGGTCACTTTCAAATCCACGCGCGTGTCGTCGTTGATATCAACCGTAAAATCGTTAGTGGTTGTCATGCCATTGGCATTAACGCCGACACCATTGCGCAGATTAAGGGGACGCTGAACAGTGAATACCTCGTTGTCGTCCATCGTGGTATCCCAAAAGGCGTTCCAGCGATCCTGATCTGAAGAAGTATCGATATACTCGGTACCAAAAATAACCGTATGGCCGATAGTGCCTGTCTCAAACTGACCGATCAGGTTGCCCGACAGAATCGTATTCTGACGATCAGTGGTGTCAACGTAGCCGTCCAGCTCTACCTGATTGGGGCTGTTGACCTGATCATAGTCGGAGGCATAGAAGTTCTGATACAGCTTTTCGTAGTCGCCGTAAAAAGCGGTCAGGTTGCCTTTCAGCGCGTCTGAAAAGCTGTGCTGTACCGTAGCGCGGAACAGGTTCGCCAGCAGGTCGCTTTCATTGAGGTTTTTGTCGCCGAAAACGATATCGTCGAATTCCTCAACCGGGCGGCCGTCAGCGCCGGTGGGAATGCCGCGGTCGATAAAGCGCTCGTGATTGACGTACTCGTAAGAAAGATCCAGCGATGTATTGTCGCCGAAGGACAGTCGCAGAGTCGGATTGACGCCAAAACGGTTGCCTTCGTAAAAGTCACGGTGATTCTTCAGGCTTTCGGCCATGGCGTTTAAGCGAAGCGCCGCGGTTTCACTCAATGTCGCATTGCCATCAAAGCTCAGAGCGGTCTCATCGAAGCTGTCGACGCTGGCTTGATAGCGCGCAAAATCCTCACCAATCAGGCCTTTTTTCGTTACACGGTTCAAGGCGCCACCGGTACCGCCCCGCCCGAAGAACAGGGCGTTGGGTCCGCGCAGAATCTCAACCTGCTTCAGGTTGTACAGGGAGCGGTAGTACTGAACATCGTCACGCACACCATCGATAAAAAAGTCAGCGGTGGCGCGGCGCCCGCGGAATACCACCGCGTCGCGGTGACCTTCACCCTGTGAGGTGTTCACACCCGGCGTGTAGTTGATGATGTCGCCAATCGCGGTGAAACCCCGCTGTTGGATTTGCTCGGCGGTCATTATCGACAGACTCTGAGGCACATCGATAATGGGCGTGGGTGTTTTAACCGCCGTTGCCTCATTAAAGGAGAGGTATTGGCCTTTCACGATGAGTTCTTCGTATTTCTTTTCTGCCAGAGCGCTGTTCGCGGTGGCAAGGCTGATGGCGGCGGCAAGCAGCGAGAGCCCCGATTTGGATGGAAACATCAATAATCCCCTTTTGTCACAGGAAGCGATTTTTTTAGACCGCAGAATGTTAGAGAAACACCGCATTGAATGAAAATATAAATTATTCTCATTTAGATTATCTGGCTGACGCCTGCTGATTGTGTATGGCTTAACAGGGGGCTTATGGTAATGTGTGTTCACCGTTAACATGGAGGGCTGCCTATCATGAGCGCCGTCAAAAATCTCTGGAAAACCCTCAACAACAAACCGGGTGGCAAGTGGCTGTTTACCCGTGTGATCTGCATGAAGGCCCCGTATTTTTCGTCGATAAAAGCGCGCTTTGAGCTTCTGGAAGTGGGAGGTGCGGAAATCACGCTCTGGGACAAGCGCTCCATGCACAACCATATCGGCACGGTTCACGCGATTGCCATGTGCAATGCCGCGGAGCTGGCGGCGGGCATCAGCACTGAATATTCGGTGCCGTCGGATGTGCGCTGGATTCCCAAAGGCATGACCGTAAAGTACCTCAAGCCAGCCAGGGGGCTTCTCAAAGTGGTTGGCAGCCTGCCTGTCATCGAGAGCGGCGAGGCGGCTGATGTGCCGGTTTCGGTGGCCATTACCGATCGGGAGGGCGACACGGTGTTTACCGCAGAAATCATCATGTATTGCTCGCCCAAGAAAGCAAAAGCTGCGTAAGGAGAGGAGCCATGGAGGGTTTCGACAGCCTGGGTTTGACCGCGCCTATTATTCAGGCGCCAATGGCCGGAGTGCAGGGGGCGGCGCTGGCCGCTGCGGTATCCAATTGCGGCGCGCTGGGTTCGCTGCCCTGCGCCATGCTCTCGGTCGAGGCACTGGAAGCAGAACTCTCGCGGCTGGCTGAGCTGACGAGCCAACCGTTTAACCTGAACTTTTTCTGCCATCGGGACGGCGAAGAGTCCCCCGAGCGATACGCACAGTGGTTGCAATTACTGGCGCCTTTCTTTGAGGAATTTGGCATCAGCCCCGAGGCGATTCCAGTCGGCGCCCAGCGGCAGCCCTTCTCTGAGGCGGTGGCGGAGGTGGTCGAAGCGTTTCGGCCCAAGGTGGTCAGTTTTCATTTTGGCTTGCCCGAAAAAACCTTGCTGGACAGGGTCAAGTCCTGGGGCACGCTGGTTCTGTCGTCGGCGACCACCGTGGACGAGGGGCGCTGGCTGGAACAGCACGGGGCGGACGCTGTGATTGCCCAGGGTCTGGAGGCCGGTGGCCATCGCGGTCACTTTTTGCGCGACGATCTTGAGGGGCAGATGCCTACCCGCGAGCTGGTCAGCCGCTGCGCGCAACAGCTGTCTGTTCCTCTTATTGCAGCAGGCGGGATTGCCTTACCCGAGGATGCAATTGAAATGCGCCGCGCAGGTGCGGCCGCAGTGCAAATAGGCTCAGCCTACCTTCTCGCCGACGAAGCCAGCACCTCCCATTTGCACCGAGAGGCGCTGGCGACTGAGCGCCGCAGCGAAACCGCCCTTACCAATCTTTACACTGGCCGCCCGGCGCGGGGTATCGTTACCCGGCTAATGCGTGAGCTTGGAGCGATGAATGATAAAGCGCCGGTTTTCCCCTTGGCGGCCAATGCGGTGGGCGCCCTGCGCAGCAAAGCCGAAGCCCAAGGCGACGACAGCTTTACGCCACTGTGGTGTGGAGAAAGAGCCAAGCCTCGCAAGGCCAGTGCGGCGCAGATTACCGAAACCTTTTTGCGGGCCTGGGCGGCCAGCGATTAGCGCTGATCCAGCCGCTGTTTCAGCAGCGGTCGCAGGGTGTTGATAAAGGCCTTCACCCGGGCGCTGGCGGGAATATTGGCGGGGCGCATCAACCACAGGCCCATACTCAGCTCCGGGTCGGGTGGGCGAATGGCGGTCAGCTGGCGGTCGTCGTCCGCCAGAAAACACCACAGGTGGGCCACCCCCAGCCCGCTCTTTACCGCAGCCAGAATGGCGTTCCAGCTGTTCACTTGGGCCGGTTTATAGACATCCTCCGGCAATTCCCTTGCGATCCATTTGGCGGCCTGGGATTCAGCCAGATCGCTTCCCCAGCCAATCCAGTGATGACCTGCCAGCGGCGTTTCTGCCGGCAGGCGTTTGAGATAGCGTTTGCTGGCGTAAACCGCGCGCTGCATTTCGCCGAGAAAGTGTCCGCGAATATGGGGCGGGCAGGTATTGCTGACGGCGATCGCAACATCGGCCTTGCGTTGATTCAGTGCCGCCACCGGGTCGACGGTATTGAGCAGCTCCCAACGCACCTGCGGGTAGTCCCGGGAAAACTGGCTCAGTTCACTGATGAACTCCGGCCCCAGCCCCAGCGGCGCGGCAATACGCAGCTCACCGGCGAGCCTTTCTTCCTCCAGCCCGAGGCTTTCCTCCAGCGACAGCAGTTCTTTTTCCAGTCGGCTGGCCTGCCGGTAGAGCGCGCCGCCAAATGAACTAAGCTCATACTGGTTGTGCTGATGGGTGAACAGGGGCTGGCCGAGGCGGCGCTCCAGCTGGGTGATGCGGCGCGCGACCGTGGTCCGGTTGACGCCCAGCTCGCTGGCCGCCGCCGAGAAGGTGCCACCGCGCACGGCGGCGAGGAAAAATCGAAGGTCGTCCCAGTTCATTAGTGCAATATTGCACGCTATGGGTGCGAACACAATCATTTATATGCACGCCTTAAAGGGCCTATAGTCGGCCTCATAACAACACAGTGACGGAGCAAAACCATGGCAAGAGTGGCGGTGGTGACGGGTGCAGGAACGGGGATCGGCGAAGGTATCGCCCGCTGTCTGGCGCGGGCGGGGATGACTGTTGTGGTTGCCGAGTTGAATCAGGCCACCGGCGAGGCTGTTGCCAGTGAGCTTGAAGAGCTCGGCGGTCGGGGCAGGTTTATATATACGGACGTTACCGACCTGGCTTCGGTCGACGCCATGATGCAGCAGGTGCTGAACGAGTTTGGCAGGGTTGATGTGCTGGTGAACAACGCCTACCCCACCAACAGCCTGCCGGCAGCGGCGCTGGAACAGGATGACGAGCGTTTGGAGCGAGCGTTTACCGCGGGCTTTCGGGCGGCGGTCAGAACCATGAAGCTCGCCCAGTCCGGCATGGCGGCCCAGCGCTGGGGGCGGATCATCAATATCTGTTCACTGAACGGGGTGAACGCGCATCCGATGACCGTCGATTACAACAGCGCCAAGGAGGCACTGCGCGCCTATACCCGCACCGTTGCGGTGGAGTGGGCGAGGGATGGCATCACCGCCAATGTGATCTGTCCGGGGGCGGCGACCTCGGCTTACAAAATGATGGAAGAGTTTGCGCCCCAGATGATAGGCGACATTCTCAAGCTGGTGCCCATGGGATACATGGGCGATCCGGAAACGGATATCGGGCCGGTGGCGGCCTTTCTGGCCAGTGAGGGCTCGCGCTATATGACGGGGAATACGCTTTTTGTTGACGGGGGTGGTCATATCAATGGCGTGCCCTGGCGCCCGGAAGGCTGAACCAGACAATCTGAAACCTGAGCAAGGACCTGCTAAATGAGTGCAAGGCTGAACAACAAAGTGGCGATCGTAACCGGAGCCGCCCAGGGTATCGGGCAGGCGATTGCGACGCGTCTGGCCGGTGAGGGTGCTGCAGTGTGCGCGGTGGATCTGCACCTGGATAGCCTGAGTCAAACCCTCTCGAGTATTGAGGCCTTTGGAGGTCGGGCGATTGCTCGCGCCTGCAATGTCACCGACAGCGCCGAGGTAAAAGCACTGTTTGCGGCGGTCACCGAAGAGCTGGGCGCACCGGCTATTCTGGTGAACAACGCGGGTATCGGTACGGCGCCAAACGACGGCTTTGACCTTTATCAGCAGCGCATGGCCGAACGCGGCGCGCAAATGCAGCGCGGTGAAAAACCTACGGTGTACGCTGACCATATTCCAGACATGGAAGACGAGGGCTGGCTGAGCGTGGTCAACGTCAACCTGAATGGCACCTTCTACTGCTGTCGCGAAGCGATTCGCAGCATGATTGGCAGCGGCATGCAGGGCAGCATCATCAATATTTCCAGCACCTCAGCAGTATCCGGTGAAGGCGGTGTGCATTATTGCGCGTCCAAGGCGGCTGTTCTCGGACTGACCAAGTCGCTGGCCATGGAAGTGGCGGCGCGCAATATACGCGTCAACGCCATCTGCCCGGGGCCAACTAACACGCCGATCATGGCGAATATATCCGACGAATGGAAACAGGCCATGGTAGCTGCCATTCCGTTGGGGCGTATCGGCGAACCGGTGGAAATTGCTAATACCGCGCTGTTTCTGGCGAGTGAAGAGTCATCGAGTTTTACCGGGCAGACACTGATGGCGAATTTGGGAACGTATTTGTCTTAGCGTCGGACGTCCGACGTCAGACGTTTGACGAGAAAATTAGGAGAACATCATGAGCAAAAGATTGGAAAACAAAGTCGCCATCATCACCGGTGGCGGACAGGGCATCGGCGCAGCAACCGCCATTCGCTTCGCCGAAGAAGGTGCGAAAGTGGTGATCTGCAGTCGCCGCATGGAACCGCTGGAGCAGGTTGCGAAAACCATTCGCGATGCGGGCGGGGAGTGCACCCCTTTGTCAGTGGATGTGAGTGACGAAGAGGCGGTAAAACGCCTGGTGGAAACCACCGTCTCGAAGTACGGCAAGCTCGATATTATCGTTAACAACGCCGTGCTGATGGTGCCGGAAATGATCGGCAAGCACAGCACCAAAGGCTGGCGTCAGAACTTCGCCGTATCACTCGACGGTGCCATGTTTCTGATGCGCGAGAGCTACAAGCAATTGCGCGCCAACAAAGGTGCTGTGGTAAATATCTCCTCGGTCTGCGGGCTGCTGGGTTCCATGGGCACGGCCGGTTACAGCGCTGCCAAGGCGGCCATGATTGGCCTGACCCGCAACGCCAGTATCGAGTGGGCGCCGGATGTGCGCGTTAACGCCATCACCCCCGGCGCCTTTCTGACGCCTGCGCTGGAAATGGTCAATCCCGATGAAGAAAGCCAGAAGGCTACCGGCAAAACCATTCCGCTGAAACGGGTCGGTGACCCGCGCGAGTGCGCTAATGCCATTCTGTTTCTGGCCAGCGACGAGGCTTCCTACATCACAGGTATTGTGATGCCGGTCGACGGTGGTCGCACCGCCGAGCTCAACACCGGTGCGGCTTCCTGGGAGGACTGATATGGACGAAAAACTGTTGCAACGCATTGAACGGCTGGAATCCCTCGACGAGATTCGCCAGCTGGTGGCCAAGTATTCCCTGTCGCTGGATATGCGCGATCTGGATGCCCACGTGAATCTGTTTGCGCCGGATATTCGCGTGTCGCGTGAGTTGAGTGGCCGCGCCAACCTGAAAGTCTGGGTCGACGATACCCTGCGCAACCAGTTCACCGGCACCTCTCACCATGTGGGCAACCACATTATCGAGTTCGACGATCCGGATCACGCCGTCGGCGTACTGTACTCAAAGAACGAACACGAGTGTGGTGCCGAGTGGGTCATCATGCAGATGCTGTACTGGGATGACTATCAGCGCATTGACGGGCGCTGGTACTTCCGCCGCCGGCTGCCTTGCTACTGGTATGCCACCGACCTCAACAAACCGCCAATCGGGGATATGAAAATGCGCTGGCCGGGGCGCGAGCCCTACGAGGGCGCCTTCCATGAACTGTTCCCGAGCTGGCGCGAATTCTGGGCGAGCAAACCCGATGGCACGCCTGAAGTCGCCGAACCTGCTCCGGTGGAGCAGTTCCTGAAAACCATGCGCCGCGGAACTCCGGCGCCCAGAATCCGGGTGCGCTGATGAAACTGTTTACACCAACTGAACTGGGGCGACTGGAATTGCGCAATCGCGTGGTGATGGCACCGATGACTCGCTCGCGCGCGGATCAGGCCAGTGATGTGCCTACCGATATGATGCGCGAGTACTACCAGCAGCGCGCCAGTGCGGGGCTGATCATTACCGAAGGCACTCAGCCCAGTGCCGAGGGCAAGGGTTATTGTCGCACGCCGGGTATCTATTCCAGTGAGCAGATCGCTGCCTGGAAAACCATCACGGCGGCTGTTCACGCCGAAGGTGGTCAGATTGTTTTGCAGATTATGCACTGCGGACGGGTTGCGAGCGCCGCGAACAAAGCAGCGGGTGTGCGCACGGTTGCGCCCTCGGCAGTCGCTGCCAAGGGTGAGATTTTTACTGAGCAGGGGATGCTGCCGTTTGACGAGCCGGAGGCGATGAGCGAGGCGGATATTCTGCAGACCATCGACGATTATCGCCGCGCAACCGAAAACGCCTTTGCAGCGGGTTTTGACGGCGTGGAGCTGCACTGCACCAGCGGCTACCTGCCAGCCCAGTTCCTGTCGACCGGCAGCAACCGCCGTCAGGATGAGTGGGGTGGAAGCCTGGAAAAGCGGCTGTGTTTTGTACTTGAAGTGATCAAGGCGATGACGGCGGTGGACGGTGCCGACCGTGTCGGTATGCGCATTTGCCCTGGCAACCCCTTTAACGATCTGCACGACGACAATCACCAGGAAACATTTTCTGCCTTGCTGCAGAAGGTTGATCCAATGGGCCTGGCTTATCTGCACGTTATCCGTATGCCGCAGTTGGGGCTGGATAATATCGGCCTGGCCAAAGCCAACTATTCCGGCGCGCTGATCGTGAACGAAAGTTTTGACCGGGACGAAGCAGAAACGGTGCTCGACGAGCAGATTCAGGCGGTGTCATTTGGCCGGCCATTTATCGCCAATCCCGATCTGGTGCGGCGCTACCGCGAAGCGCTGGCCCTGTCGCAAATCAACCCCAAAACCCTTTACACGCCGGGAGAAGCTGGGTATACCGATTACTCCACCTTCGACTAACACATGAAAGGGAGGCATACAGCAGCGATATGCCGCGTCTGTTTGTCGCAGTCCCCCTGTCGCAGCCGCTGAAAGAGCGGCTGCAGACAATTCAACCTCCAAAAACCCGGGGTATATCGCCCATGGCACCCGATAACCTGCATCTGACCTTGCAGTTTATCGGCAATGCCGACCCGGAAATTGTCCTCAAGGCGCTGGCAACAGTCAGCGCCTCGAGCTTTACGCTGGAATTTACCGAACTGAGTCAGTTCCGCAACGGTGTCATCTGGCTCGGCGTGAAGGACAACCCGGGCTTGAAGGCCCTGCAACTCAGTGTGTTGAAGGCTTTGCTTAAAGCCGGTCTGCCGCTGGAGAAGAAACGTTTCGTACCCCATATCACGCTGGCGCGCTATAAACGTCATGTACCGCAAGCGGTGATCAGTGAACTGATCAAGCAGAGCGCCGCAGACGTCCCCGCAGAGCAGGTATTGGGCTTCGGGCTGTTTAACAGCCAGACGGTGGATGAGGTGCTGACCTATAAACGTATTCGGGCATTTCCCCTGGCGACTTAGCGTATGCTGTCAGATCTCAAGTGAATTTACCGCCTTGGAACATCTGTTAAACGGCGACGAACGTAAGCACTGACGCAAGACAGACATAATAATTATTCGTACTCGCAAGGAGTCAGTATGCAGCGCTATATCGATCCAATTGAAACCGTTGATGAAGTTGAAGAGAAATCCCGCCGGGTCCTGGTGTGGGGCGCCACGCTGTTTCTGGTGGGTTTGATTGAAGGTGGTTTTATCCCGTGGTTCACCAACCCCCGCATGGGGCTTTCGGCACACCTCTCCGCTGTTCAGGGCGGTATGGCGCTGCTGATCATCGGCCTGGCCTGGAACCGTCTGCAGCTCTCGTCGTTGCAGCTGCGCTGGACTTATTACCTGAATGTTGCTGGCGTTGTGTTGATCTGGTTGGCGCTGACGCTGGCGGCGGTGCTGGGTACCAGTAGTGGCACGCCCATCGCCGGGGCGGGTTTTGGTGCGGGTACGGCCGCAGAACTTACAGTGCAGGTCATGCTGACGTTGGGGGCTGGGGCGGCAATAGCGGGAGGCGCTTTGTTTTTCTGGGGTTTGGAGTTGACGACCTGGCGGAAAAAAGGGAAAAGCTGACGCTTTTTGTAAGTAGGTAATCTACAAACTACAGGGTGGCGCTTTCCCCATCCCCCTTGGAGCAGCCGAGCACTGCAGCAGCCGGCGGAAACAAGCGAGCGGGTGTTTGAGCCCGATAGGGCGAGTTTCCGCTCGCGCCGCCGGATGCGAAGCGCACAGGGGATCGGTTGGAGCGCAGCGNAAACCGACTGCGGAACNGGGCGTCCTTTTTCTTGGTTACTTCTTTTTCGACGAGGAAAAAGAAGTAACTCGCCCAGCAGGGCGAAACAGGTAATCAAAATCCGGCAGCAAAAAAATAAAAACCCCTAGCCGGCAGGCTAAACCCTCACACCAAAGTCCCAAACACCTTGTCATACAACAAGGTAATCGTTGAATAATTCCCCTGATGCATATCCTTGTGGTGATTGGCATGCTTCACCGAAATCCAGCTCAACGTCTTGCCGGGGAAGCTGTCCATCCGAATATGGCAGTGATTGATAATATTCAGATTCTGAAATACCAGCACCGCGACGGCCAGGCTTGCAATATGGAATGGGCCGATAAAAAGGCCGAGCAACGCGGCTGATCCCATAAACAGGGAAATACCGATAAAGGTTTCCAGTGGGTGCACATAGAAGGCATCGATGTGCGTCGGTTTGCGGGCCTGGTGGTGCAGGGCGTGTACCCGGCGGAAATAGCCTTTGCCGTGGAACAGAAAACGGTGGGTGAGGTAGTAGAAGAAATCGTAAACCATCAGGATGATGACAATATCGACAGCGATCTTCCATAGGGGCTGAGGATTGATCGTGATAATAAACGGGACTACCGCTGCATAGAAAACCAGGTTGGTGATTCCGCCGAGCTTGCGATTCGCGGCAACGATGGGCGGATATTTTTCCTGCGCCAGCTTCTGCGAGTCTTCAGCGCGATTGATATCCCGCATGCCATCGAAGGCGCGGATTCGGCGGGTGAGAAAGTTGCCCACCATCGAGGCGCCGATAAGGGTTGCCAGAAGAACCAGTGTCGCTTGCCAGTCGTAGCTCATGTCCAAATCCTCGCACTCACTGCATTAGCTGTCCATTGATGCGAATATAGTAAACACATATTTACCAATAATAAAATTAAAGTTTACTAAATGGCGGGTCTGGCGAGCGCCCTGCGCTGGCGGCGACAGGTTCAGCTATCGATAAAGACCATCGCCAGCAGGTAGTTGATAAAGGCCTGTTTGGCCTCCGGTTGCAAAGGGTGAATGCCGGCTTTGCTGTTGCCCGTGACCAGCGCCAGCGAACGGTCCATCAAGGGCCCCAGCGTGACAAAGGACACCATGACACTGGCCAGAATGTCCCGCAGTATTGTCTTCTGCACCCGGTGCAGGATGTCCGGATTGTCCAGCTGCGTACTCAGAGCCGCGGTGGGTACAAAATGTCTCGCCAGCCATTCCATGCGCGGCCCTTCGCTGGCGCCCTCGCGCAGCAGAATCTGGCCGTAGGCGGGCACTGTAACCAGTGCGTCAATAAAGGCGCTCATTAAAAAGCCGATGCGCTCCCGGTCGGAGGTGAAGGTTTGCTTGTCCGGTTGATAGAACTGCTCGAACTGGGCGGTAAAGCGCTGTTCTACCAGCTCGGCGGCGGCTTTCCAGAGATTTTCCTTGTTTTTGAAGTGGTACAGGATGAGTGGTCTATCCGCGTTACAGCGTTGAGTGATTTCCCGGAAATTGGTGCCGTCATAACCGAGGCTGGCAAAGGCCTCCACAGCAGCATCAAGAATGGTTTGTCGGGTTTCGGCCCGCTGCTGGGCGCGTTTGTTTTGAGCTGTCATGGCAACATTACCGGGAATTCATTGACACTTATGTTAGCAGAATTTATTCTGGCTGACAGTAGTGTCAATCAAATCCTGTTTGGAGGCCTCATGAGCCAGATTCTAGCCCGCGAAAAGCGATTCCCTTTTCCCATTCCCTATGGATGGTTCCACGTCGCCTTTGATGACGACCTGGCGCCGGGTGAGATCAAGCCGGTGCGTTATTTCGGTCGCGATCTGGTGCTGTGGCGCACCGAGTCGGGTGAACTGCATTTGCAGGATGCCTACTGCCCCCACCTGGGTGCCAACTTTGGTGCCGGCGGTGAAGTGGTGGGCGAGGGTATCAAATGCCCGTTCCACCACTGGGTGTTTAACGGTGCCGGTAAGGTGATTGAAATTCCCTACGCCAAGCGTCTGAATGAGAAGGCCTGTGTGCGAACCTATCCGCTGGCGACCCGTCACGGGGTGGTCATGGCCTGGTACCACCCGGACGGCATTGCGCCACTCTATGAACTACCCTTTGTCGCAGAGCTGGATGACCCGGCCTACGTGAAACCGATTTCCACCGCCCATACCATCAAAACCTGTATTCAGGAGATGGGGGAGAACACCGCTGACGGCGCCCACTTTATGACCGTTCACGGGCATCCGGGCGAGGCCGAATACGGCAACTTTGAATTTCGCGACCACTTTATGATTATGGAAAGCACTCAGACCTTTCCCAGTTCCGGCGGTCCGGTCGAGGGTACTCTGAAAAGCACCAGTATCGGCTTCGGTTGGGCCGAAGTGCGCTACCAGACCTTGATTGATGTCTGCATGCTGACCACCAATGTGCCGGTGGACGACGAAACGGTGATTCAGTACTTCCATGTGTCTTATAAAAACCCTGACCGCGATCCGAAAATCGATCGCATTGGTGCGGCCTTTAATAAAGAGGTCAACCGCCAGTTAACCGACGACGCCTTTATCTGGGAAAACAAGCGCTATGAACCCGCGCCGCAGCTCTGTGACGGTGACGGCCCCATCGCGCGCTATCGGAAATGGGCCAAGCAGTTTTATACGGAGGCGGTGTAATGGCGATGCCCGACTACAGCGTTAACGACAACCGGGTACTGGGCAACATACTGGCGCACTTCGCCCAGCAGCGCCCCTCGACTGATTTTCTGGTGGCAGACGACCGGCGGATCACCTATGCCGAGGCCTATACCACGGCCCAGCGCCTCGCAGCCGGTTTGCAGGCTCAGGGGCTGAGTGCAGGTGACCGCCTGTGCCTGTATCTCTCATCCAGCCCCGATTTTGTTTTGCTGGCGCTGGCCGCCAATCTTGCGGGTATTCACTGGATACCGGTAAACACCGATTATCGTGGTCAGTGGCTGGCCGAAACCCTTAACGACAGCGCGCCCTCGCTGGTGGTAACGGACACGGCTTTTCAATCACGGCTGGCGGAAGTCTCAGTCGCCGCGCCGGTTATCGTTTTAGGGGCGACCTGCGAAGAGCTTCTTTCTGACGCCGAATTCAAAGCGCCTTCGATTGCCTACGGCGATACCGCATCCATCATGTGGACGTCCGGCACCACCGGTAAATCGAAGGGTGTTATGCAGAGTCATAACGCCTGGGTGCGCAGCGCCCTCAGCGCCGCTGAAATGGGTGGGGTTGATAGTGGCGATGTGGCCTACAACTGCCTGCCGCTCTATAACTCCGCAGCTTGGGTGACCGGTATTTATCCGGCGCTGGTCACCGGTACCACC
>PAKT01000003.1 GCA_002710725.1 Spongiibacteraceae bacterium | reverse complement strand
ATGGGAGTACAATTGGCACCCCGAAGAGGGCAGCCCGGAGGCTGACCTCTACAACAACTATCTAAAGCCACGGAATTGGTTGTAGGTTATATATGTCCAGTTCTGATCAGTACGCGGTTTTCGGCAACCCGATCCGCCACAGCAAGTCCCCGGAAATTCACGCCGCCTTTGCCGCCCAGAGTGGTCAGGACATGGTGTACCGCACCCACATGGTGGAGGACGGTCTGTTTGCGGAAAGCGCGCGTCGTTTTTTCGATAACGGCGGCAAGGGCTTGAACATAACCGTGCCCTGCAAGGTCGATGCCTTTCAGTTTGCCGAGAGCCTGAGCGATCGGGCGCGCCGCGCCGGTGCTGTTAACACCCTGGCCAAACAGGAAGATGGCACCATCTACGGTGACAACACCGACGGTGCCGGCATTGTGCGCGATATGCTGGAAAATCTGGCCTGGGAAATGGCCGACCGCCGGGTACTGATACTGGGCGCTGGCGGCGCGGTGCGCGGCATACTCGGGCCCTTGCTGGCTCGCAAGCCCCGGCATATTGTGGTGGCCAATCGCACCGTGGAAAAGGCACGCAATCTGGCCCGCGAATTCAGCGAGCTGGGCGAGGTACGCGGCTGCAGTTACGAAGGGTTGGCCGGCAGTCAGTTTGATCTGGTTATCAACGGCACCAGCGCCAGCATGATGGGCGACCTGCCGCCGCTGCCGCCGGAACTGCTCAGTGAAAGTGCCTGCTGCTACGACATGATGTACTCCGCTGATCCGACACCCTTTATGCGCTGGGCGGCCAGTGAGGCGGCCTGGGCAGTGTCGGATGGGCTGGGCATGCTGGTCGAGCAGGCGGCAGAATCCTTTTGCATCTGGCGCGGCATTCGCCCCAACACGGGGCCGGTTATCGAGCAGATTCGCGCGTCACTCAACAAATCCACAGAATAAAGGAAGCCGGTTTTGCTGTTACAGGTTATCGGACTGATCGTCGGTCTTGTCGCGCTGGTCTGGAGTGCCGACAAGTTTGTGCTCGGCGCTTCTGCCACGGCGCGCATTCTGGGGGTCTCTACCCTCGTAATCGGTATTCTGGTGGTGGGCATCGGCACCTCGGCGCCGGAAATGCTGGTCTCCGCAATCGCCGCCTATCAGGGCCAGGCCGGCCTCTCGGTCGGTAACGCGCTGGGCTCCAATATCACCAATATCGGCCTGGTGTTGGGCATCACTGCGCTGGTTGCCCCCCTGCATGTTCGCTCCAAAATCCTGTTCCGGGAAATTCCCCTCTTGATTCTGGTGATGCTGGCGGGCTGGCTGCTGCTGCGCGACGGGGAACTGAACGTGCTGGACGGCGTTCTGCTGCTGTGTGGTTTTGCGCTGGTGATTCTGCGGCAGTTGTGGGAAGCCAAACACGGCATTGACGACCCCCTCGTCGGCGAGTTCGAAGAAGTGCTTGAAAAGGAAATGGGCCTCGGCAAGGCCCTGTTCTGGCTGGCACTTGGTTTCGCGGTACTGCTGCTGTCGGCGCGGTTGATGGTCTGGGCGGCGGTGGATATTGCCCAGGCGCTGGGCGTCAGTGAACTGGTCATCGGCCTGACCATTGTTGCCATCGGTACCAGTCTGCCTGAGCTCGCGGCCTCAGTCGCTGCTGTGCGCAAGGGTGAGCACGATATCGCGCTGGGCAATGTGCTGGGTTCCAACCTGTTTAACCTGCTGGGGGTTATGGCCCTGCCGGGTGTGATTTCACCGGGGAAAGTTGATCCCGCCGTTTTGAGTCGGGATTACCCGATTATGATTGGTCTGTCGGTAATGCTGTTTTTTGTGGCTTACAGCTTTAAGGGCAGTCGGCGGATTGAGCGTTGGGAAGGGGGTTTGTTGGCCGGTTTGTATTTCGCTTATCTTGGGTTGTTGGCGTATACCGCGTAAGCGTTCTCTCCTTCTACGAAGTGCCACTATATCCCCTTGGAGGCGCCGAGAAGCGCAAGTTTGCATCGGGCCAGAGCGAGCACTGTTCGACAAAACCGCGGGTTTTGGACAGCGGAGCTTGCGACGCTGCCCCGCAGGGGTGAGCCAACGAGTTGGCGAATCAATCCCGTAGCGGCGATAGCCGCGAAGGTCGAGTTGCGCAGCGACCGATGCAAACTGAGCATCGCAGGGAACCCGAAGGGCGCCCCGTTCCGCAGTCGGTTTCCGCTGCGCTCCAACCGATACCCTGTGCGCTTCGCATCCGGCGGCGCGAGCGGCTTACTTTCGAAAAAATAGGGCCTGCGGCCTCAGACACCCGCTCGCTCTATCCGCCGGCTGCTGCAGTGCTCGGCTGCTCCAAGGGGACATAACAGCGGCACTTCGTAGCATATTTTCGAGAATCACTTTGAGAGTTCAGCGATATGCCGATCTTTCAGCTTCGCGTAATTATTCGCGCTATAAGTGAAATACTCCCGCTCTTTCTCGCTTAAATCCCGCACTGCTTTCGCCGGGCTCCCTACGTACAACTTACCGGATTCCAGTCGCTTGCCCGGCGGCACCAGGCTGTTGGCGCCGAGGACGACTTCGTCTTCAATTACCGCGCCGTCCATCACGATGCAGCCCATGCCAATCAGTACCCGGCTGCCGATTTCACAGCCGTGCAGGGTGACGCTGTGGGCGACGGTGACATCGTCGCCAATGGTGAGTGGGTAGCCATCCGGATTAAACGGCCCGGCATGGGTGATATGCAAAATCGAGTTGTCCTGAATACTGGTGCGCGCGCCGATGCGGATTCGGTGCATATCGCCGCGCATGGTGGTGTTGGGCCATACCGAGCTGTCTTCGCCGAGGGTTACGTCGCCGATCACAACCGCGCTGGGGTCGATAAACACACTCTTGGCGAGTTTCGGGGTGTGGCCTTCGAAGCTTCGAATGTAGTCATCTGCCTGATAGCTCATGGGGCTTCCTGTATTGCATGGGAATGCTGCCATCTTAAAGGAATTCGCGTCGTCTCGCGTTACAATGGTTCTTTTCCCCAATCACGACGAGGGCTTTATGTCGCTGTGTGAACTGCCGGATTTTTCCAACCTGGAGCTGGACAAGGTACCTGCCCAGCTCGACACCCTGCTCGATGAGGCGCGGGCCGAGATCGCGGCACTGGAGACAGGTCAGCCGGTGCAACTGCTGGTGGGTTTGGAGGCTATTGATGACCGGATTGAAAAATTCTGGTCGGTGATCAGCCACCTCAACGGCGTGATGAACAGCCCCGAGCTGCGGGAGATTTACGCTCAGTGTCAGCCCAAACTTACTGCCTACAGCAATGAGGTGGGACAGAACCGGGCGCTCTATGAGCAGGCTCAGGCACTGGCTGACAGCGATGCTGCCCTGTCGCCGGAGCAGCGCAAGGCCTTGACCAACCTGCTGCGCGATTTTCGTCTCGCGGGGGTGGCGCTCGAGGGTGAGGCGAAAGAACGCTTCAAGGCCATCAAGTTGCGCCTGAGCGAACTCTCTACCGAGTTTCAAAACCAGTTGCTGGATGCGACTCAGGGCTGGTTCAAACACGTAACTGACAAAAGCGAGCTGGCCGGCGTGCCGGACTCTGCCCTTGAAGGCTATGCGGATGCGGCCAAGGCAAAAGATCTGGACGGTTACTGCATATCACTGGATGTGCCTGCCTATCTGCCGATAATGCAATACGCCGAAAACCGAGCGCTGCGCCGGGAAATGTACGAGGCCTATACCACCCGCGCCTCGGATCGGGGCCCCAAAGCCGGCGAATGGGACAACGGTCCGGTGATGGTGGAGATTCTGCAACTGCGCGCCGAGCTGGCGGAGATTCTGGATTATGCCAATTATGCGGAAGTTTCGCTGGCGCCGAAAATGGCAGAGAGCCCGGCGCAGGTTATCGACTTTCTGCGCGAGCTGGCGGAAAAAAGCCTGCCTCGTGCCCGCGCCGAGTTCGAAGAGCTGAAAAACTTTGCGGCAAGCAAAGGCTGCGACGATCTGCAGGCCTGGGACGTGCCCTTCTACAGCGAGCAATTGCGCACCGAGCGCTATGCCATTTCCCAGGAAGAACTGAAGCCCTACTTTCCGGTCGATACCGTGCAGGAGGGCCTGTTCAAGGTGACTGGCCACTTGTTTGGCATCAGCTTTGAGCGCGACACAACAGCGGTGTTATGGCACGAGGACGCCCGCTGCTATCGCCTGCTGCGCGAGGGTGAACATATCGCCACGGTATACACGGATCTGTTTGCCCGGGCCAACAAGCGCGGTGGTGCCTGGATGGCAGATTTTTGCGGGCGCCGCGAAATCGGAGGTGAAGTGCGCCTGCCAGTAGCCTTTGTCACTTGCAACTTTCCGCCGCCCACCAGCAGCCGCCCTTCCCTGCTCACCCACAATGACGTGACCACGCTCTTCCACGAGTTCGGTCACGCCCTGCACCACATGCTGACCCAGGTCAACGTGCTGGCCGTATCGGGAATCAATGGCGTGGCCTGGGATGCAGTGGAACTGCCGAGTCAGCTTCTGGAGAACTGGTGCTGGCAGCCCGAGGTGGTGCCGATGATGTCGAGTCACTACGAATCCGGGGAGGCTCTGCCCCAGGCCATGTTGCAAAAACTGCTGGCGGCGAAAAACTTTCAGTCCGGCATGCAGATGGTGCGACAGATCGAATTTTCCCTGTTCGACATGCTGCTGCACGTTGAGGCCCCGCCAAAAGAGGTCGCTGATATTCAGGCAAAAATTGATGCGGTGCGCGTCGAGGTGGCCGTTTACCCGGTGCCGGAAATCAATCGCTTCCAGCACGGCTTTGCCCATATTTTTGGCGGCGGCTATGCGGCGGGTTATTACAGCTACAAATGGGCCGAGCTGTTGTCGGCGGATGTTTTTTCCCGCTTTGCCGAGGAAGGCGTCATGAGTCGTGAGCTGGGTCAGGAGTTCGTCGACAAACTGCTGTCGCGCGGTGGCGCCGAAGATCCGATGACCCTGTTTCGGGATTTTCGTGGGCGCGAGCCCCAGCTGGAGCCGCTGTTGCGTGATGCCGGAATTCTGGAGGACGCCGCATGAGCAGCCAGTATGGGCCGCGCCGTTTTATCGCCGGCGCGGTTTGCCCGAAATGCGCGGAAATGGACAAGACCGTGATGTACCGGGTAAACGACAACGAGCAGGTGCGCGAATGCGTGCGCTGCGGTTTCAAGGAAACCATTCGCGATGAGATGACGGCGGAAGAAGTGCAGACCCGGGTCAATCAACCGCGGGTGGGTGAAAAACCGCTGCCACACGAAGATGAGGTTCAGGTGGTGAATCTGCTCGACCCGAAGGATGGCCGCTCTCGGCGGGATCACTAGGGGAGGGGAGATGCTGGACGGGAGACGCAAAAGCGAGTGCGGCTTCGCCGCACAATGCTGCGTTTGCTGCGAAGCAGCCAGGCTTGGCGTCTCCCGTCTCCCGTCCAGCGTCTCCCATCAAAGCGTCAGAATTCCCGCAACCAGCATCCCGATCATCGCCAGCAAACCAATGCCAAAGAACACGCTGCGCAGTATTTGCAGATTCGCGTAGTAGCACAGCATATGGCCGGCGCGGGCGGCGACAAAGGCCAGCATCAAAGGGTTCACCCAGTCCGGGTCGGCGCCGACAAGAAAGCAGAAGGCGGCAATCAGTAACAGCGTGGGCAGATTTTCATTGCTATTGCCATGGGCGCGCGCCGCACGAAACAGGAAGTCCTCCGGGCCGCTGTTGATTGGCTGGCCCGGCGGGTGACGCCGCCGTATGCTAGTGAAATCGAGTACCAGCACTTGCACCAACATCAACAGTGCCAGTATCCCCAAAGAGCTGACAGCCAGCGCATAATTGAAGATCATGTTTTCCATTGAGCTCTCCCTTGGACCAGCGCGTATTTTAGTGTGTGCAGCACTCCGACATCGTCGACGCGGGCTTTTCGAGGAGCGATGGCTGCATTCATTGCCCCAGTCGCTATACTGAGAGTGGGCATAAATTTATGGCACAGTTGAGTGAGGTTGTCATGGTGCGTGGGGTATTGCTTGATATCAGTGGTGTGCTCTATCAGGATGACGAGCCATTGCCCGGCGCGGTGGCGGCTGTGCAGAAACTGCAGCAGGCGGGTATCGATTTTCGGCTGCTGACCAACACCTCGAGGCGCACCGCCGAAGCGATCTACTATGACCTCAAGCGCATGGGCTTTGCCATCAGCGAGCGGCAACTCTACACCGCGCCGCGCGCCATGCTCGACTACCTGCAAAAGCACAATCTGCGCCCCTACTGCCTGATGCACCCCAACCTGGACCCGGAGTTTGCCCGGCTCAACCACACCAATCCCAACGCGGTGGTGGTTTGTGATGCCGGAGAGCGCTTTGACTATAAGGGGCTCAACAAGGCTTTTCAGGTGCTGATGAATGACGATGCCGAGCTGCTGGCGATTGGCGAGAATCGCTATTTCCGCAGTCGCAATCGTCTGCAGCTCGACGCCGGGCCCTTTGTCAAAGCGCTGGAATACGCCAGCGGCAAGCAGGCCGTGGTGCTCGGTAAGCCGGCCCAGGCCTTTTTCGACAGTGCGCTGGCTTCCCTCGGTCTGCCGGCGGACGAGGTATTGATGATTGGCGACGATGTAGAGGCGGACGTTAACGGCGCGCTGCAGGCGGGCCTGCGGGCCTGCCTGGTCAAGACTGGCAAATACCGCGAGGGTGACGAATCCCGGGCCCCGGATGGCCTGCTCGCCGATGATCTGCTGCAGGCTGTGGAAGAATTTACCGTGACCGCCTGACACCAGGGCCCTAACGACGACCTATTCGGTCATTGACCTGACTGGTGCCTGTCGCCCTATGATGGCCCGTGTTTATGCGAGGAACATCGAATGCAGGAAGTCGGCTTTGGCAAACTGGGGCTGCGCGACGCCGCGCTGGCGGCGTTGGCGATACTGGGCTGGTGGCTGTTTTCCCACTATTCGGCAGGCGTCGGGCCGCTGGCTGACTTCAGCGGCGTGGTGCTGGGAGCCGGGCTGGTATTCTGCGCCCACACCGCCCATGAATGGGGCCATATCCTCGGCGCCTGGCTCGGGCGCAGCGCCATGCGTTCCGGCAGCAGTCTCACTTCATTTTCAAACTTTATCTACGACTCCAAACGGAACAATCGGGCGCAATTCCTTCTGATGTCTATTCTGGGTTTTATCCCAACCGGTATCGCTGTGTGGCTCTATTACACGCAACTGCCTGCGGGTGAGCTCGCCACGGATGTGGCGCGCGGCGGGGTTCTGATTCTGGTGGCGCTGGGCGTATTTCTGGAGTTGCCGCTGGTGATCTGGGCGCTGGTGCGCAAGGACTTGCCGCCGGTGGATCGCGGCGCTCCGGCCTGAGCGCCGTTTTCAGTGCCCCTGCTCTGACTTCAGCAGGGTGCCGGCGCTTAAGGCCTCGTCCGTTTGAGGTAGGTGTCAGGCCGCGAAACCGCACTTGCAGCAAACAGACGCAAAAAATAGCTCATCTACCGCCAACAGGGCGTTTCAGGCGCCATGAGACCACTGGCAAGACGCTGTACAAATTCGAAATTACTGCCAAACTGGTTACAGGGTCATAGCCCAATCGATTCAGAATAAAATAATAAGTGAGGTCGAAATGAACAAGCCGCTTTCCCTGGTGGTCGGCGCCGTGCTGACACTGGCAGGTAGTCCGCTGTTAGCGCAGCAAACTAATCCGGAAACCGAAAAGGCCCCCGCCGCTCGCAAAGCACAGGCGACGGCGCTGGAAGAAGTGATCGTTACCGCCCGCCGACGGGCCGAGAATATCCAGGAAACCCCGATTGCGGTGACTGCTATCAGCGGCGAATCGCTGCGTGAACAGGGCATCGTCAATACCAGCGAGCTGACCAAAAGCGTACCCAGCCTGCAGATCAACGAAGGCCAGTCGAACCAGATCTATATCCGCGGTATCGGTGAGCGCTCAGGCTTTGCCCGGGTTGATCCGACGGTGGGTGTGTATCTGGACGACCTCTTTCTGCCGCGTACCGACGGGCAGCTGCTCGATACCGTGGATGTGCGCAGCATTCAGGTTCTGCGCGGCCCCCAGGGCACCCTGTTCGGCAAAAACACCACCGGCGGCGCGCTGGTGCTGACCCTGGAAAAGCCCCATGACACCTACGAAGGTTATCTGGAGGGCAGCCTCGGTAACTACAATGCCCGCTCTTTTCGGGCTGGGGTCAATCTGCCGGTCAGCGAAAACTTCTATACCCGGCTCGCGATTACCGTCGACAAGGACGACGGCTTCTTTGAAGACAAGTTTCAGGGCTCGACCTATTCCTCCAACGACCGCAAGGCGCTGGTGTTCCAGACCCGCTATGAGTCCGAGAGCAGTCTGGTGCTGGATACCCTTACTTACGCGGGCAAGATCGACGAAGCTTTTCCCGCCATTAACTGCGACTTTTCCAGCGAGAATGGCCTGTTTGGTGAAGGCCTCTACCTGATGTGGGCCGGTGATACCGACCCCGCCAACCCCAAGGCCTACCGGGAAAACTGCGAGGCCAATTCGCGCACCAAGGGCAACGTGGGTGACCTGGAAACCAATATGGGTGCCAACCCCAAGCTGGAGAAAAAACTCGACACCTACCTGTTTGGGCTGACCGCGCAGTGGGACTACTCGGACGATATCGCCATGAAGGTGGTATTAGGGGCGAGGAAGGAATCCGAAGGTCCGATTGCCTCCAGCGACAATGATGGCGGCCCGGAAAACTGGTCCGAGGCCTATAACACCGAAAAAGGCGAACGGGACTCTCTCAGTCTGGAATATCAGGTCAACGGTACGGCGTTTGACAGCCGCCTGAGCTATACCGGCGGCCTGTTCTATATGCGCGAAACCAATTTTGAGCCCTTTACCCTGCTGACCAACTTTGCCGGTCTGGATGCCCAGACTCTCGGCGAGCTTGCGCTTGGACAAATTCCGACCCAGCCTGTTCAAGGCGGTACCCAGCCTTTTGTCGGCATACTCAGTGGTCCGCTGGTGCTGTCGGAATTTGACCTGGAAAACAACACCTTTGCTGCCTTCTTTCAGGGCTCTTACGACGTGACTGAAAACCTTCAGGTCACCGGCGGTCTTCGCTACACGGCAGAAAACCGCGCCTCAGAACTGACCATCTATCAGGCGGATGTGGATGCCATCGAGGCGCGCGTGACAGGCGGGCTGTTTATTTCACCCTCAGGCAAGCCGATAACTTTTGGTCCGAATGCCGGAGGCTTCTTTCCGTGCACTGGGCCGCTTGGATGTCTGTGGTCCGATGATCCTGTCCGTGTTTTCCAAAACCAGTTCCTCGATAACAACGGCGACGGCGTTCCGGATATTCCGATGAATAGCGAGCCCACGCTGGTGGATAAAAAAGACAAAACTTTTTCCAAGGTGACCCCGATGGCGTCGGTGTCCTACAACCTGCCCGCCGAGTGGCTGGACGACAGCGTCCTCGACAGCATGATGATTTACGGCACGGTCAGCAGCGGCTTCAAGTCGGGTTTCTTTGAGCCGCGTTTGCTGGACGGTCTGCAGCAGGTAGAGCCGGAGGAGGTCTTAAACCGCGAGGTCGGCTTCAAGATTGACGCCTTTGATCGCAGCGTGCGCTTTAACGTGGCGCTGTACCACATGGACTTCGAAAACATGCAGCTGATTCAGGTGTCGACGGATTCCGGCGGCAACCTGGCGGTTATCTTCCGCAACGCGGGTGAGTCCACTATTACCGGCGGCGAGATGGAATTTACCTGGATGCCCTCGCCCATCGTGATGATCAACGCGTCCTACAGTAAGAACGATTACGAGTTTCAGGAGTTTGTCGACAACGACCTGCTCAATGCGGTGGCCGGCAATTTTGTCGCCGAAGATCGCACCGATGAAACCTTCCCCGCGGCACCGGAAACCACCGCGTCCTTCGGTGCTCAGCTGATGCTGCCAACCGATTTTGGGATGATTATTCCGCGCATTGATCTGAGTTACAAAAGCGAGATTTTCTTCGGTCTCGACGACGGCTCACACAGCGTGTACGAGCGCAGCGGTATCGGTGGGTCGGATGCCTACACGCTGATTGACGCTCGGCTGTCCTGGCAGAACAACGACGGCGATATGACGGTGGCTGCCTTTGTGAAAAACGTGACCGACGAGCGTTACGTGATCGGTACCGCGTCCGTGTCGGATTCGGTCAGCACCTTCAATCAGACCTACGGCGACCCGCGCCGCTTTGGGGTGATGATCCGTAAAGCTTTTTGATGGTCGGGGGCTGACGTCAGGGAGTGGTCGGCCACCACGCTTGCCGGCGCTGCAGGTGCAGAAATACCAGCCCGAGCGACAGGCCCCGGGCCAGATTGAACAGCGCAAAGGCCAGCCACAGACCGTGACTGCCCAGCCCCTGACTCAACTGCCAGACCGGCAGGTAGATGCCGAGTACGCACAGCAGCATGGTGGTTTGCATCCAGCGGGTCTGCAGGGTGCCGATGAAAATACCGTCGAGCAGATAGCTGGCCACCGAGATCAGGGGCAGTGCAATCAGCCAGCCCAAGTGCTCGTGAGCACTGCTGCGAACTTCCGGCAAATCGGTCATCAGGGCGATGATGGGAGTTTGCGCGATGAGCAGCGCAAGAGAAAGCAGCGCTCCGGTGACCAGGCTCCACTGACCACAGGCCTTGCACACAGCCGTAAATTCATCGGCCCGGCGCCGACCGGCGCTCTCCCCTGCCAGCGCCTCTGCGGCGTGGGCAAAGCCATCGAGGCCGTGGGAAGTAAATAGAAGCAGATTGAGCAGGATGGTGTTGGCGGCCAGCACGCTGGTGCCAAAGCCCGCGCTCTGGGCGGTGAAAAAGGCAAAGGCAAACAGCAGTGCGGCGGTGCGAACAAACAGGGCGCTGTTGGTCTGAAGCAGCTGGCGATAGTTGGCGCTCGCCAACATACGGCCGACCTGCCGCCGGGGCAGTCCGCGCAGAGCTGGCGCTACGGCCCAGAGCGCAATACCGGCACCGCAGTACTCACTGATAACGCTGGCGTAGGCCGCGCCGTCGCTGTTGAGGCCGGCGCCCATAATCAGCAGGTAGTCCAGAACAATGTTGACGGCGTTGGTAACGACCATGACCACCAGCGCCCAGCGCGCCCGCTGCTGGCCGATCAGCCAGCCCACCGCCACATAGGTCAGCAAAACGGCCGGCGCACTGAGCAGCCGGATATCCAGATAGCTGACGGCCAGTTCCCGCGCGCTGGCCGGCGTTTGCATGGCACTGACCGCCAGGGGCGCGAGCCAGGGCCCGATCAGCAGAACTGCCAGGCCGAGCCCCAGTGCCAGTGACGCCGATTGCAGCAGCACCTCCACCTGACTTTCCCGGTCCGCCGCACCCCAGGCCTGAGCTGAGGCGCCAGTGGTGCCCATGCGCAGAAAGCCAAAGCCCCAGTAGAAGAAGGCCAGAATACTGCTGCCCACGGCCACCGCCGCCAGATAGGTGGGGCTTTCCAGATGCCCGAGAATGGCGGTGTCCACCAATCCGAGCAGGGGTACCGACAGGTTGGATAGAATCAGCGGGCCGGCAATACGCCATATTTTGTGGTGAAGGCTCAATGCGACCTCATTCAATGGTGGTTACTGCACCGATCGGGACCGGGCGATACATTTTAGTGCTGCCCAGTGTGGCGCTGCCGCGCGAGAACGGTTTATAATTGCGTCGTTTTGCCGCACCCAAAGTAAGCTTTGGGCGGTGCGCAGGCATACCCATGGCAGGGGAAGACACTCTCACTGAGGCCCGTATTCGTACAGGCAACAGAGCATTTGTACTTTCGTTTTAACAATCCACAAGAGATTGCAGCGGCTTCAGGGCCGTGTTTTGCCATTGTTTTGCGCGCCGTCTGCAAGCTAGCGACGGGGAAATTATAAACCCTCTGTACATGGAGACACGGGAGAATGTATTCACAAGCGAAACGGCTGTCTCAGCTGGCGCTTAGTCCTGTGCTGTTGGCGCTGACTATGCTCAGCTCCGGTGCGTGGGCCTCTAATGGCCAGCGCTGGGAAACCAACATGACGACCAGCGTGACCGAAGTTGGCCAGAAAATCTATGACCTGCACATGCTCGTATTCTGGATATGTGTGGCCGTAGGTGTTGTGGTCTTTGGCTTCCTTTTCTACTCCGTATTTGCGTTTCGCAAATCCAAGGGCGCCAAGGCCTCCAGCTTCCACGAAAACACCACCGTGGAAATTGCCTGGACGATTGTTCCCTTCCTGATTCTCGTCGTTATGGCGTGGCCGGCAACGACCACCCTGATCGAGATCTACGACACTGACGATGCCGATATCGATATTCTGGTAACCGGCTATCAGTGGAAGTGGAAGTACGAGTACATCCTCCCCGAGGGTGACAATATCTCTTTCTTCTCCAACCTGCTGACCGACAAGAGCGAAATCTACAACACCGCTGAAAAAGGCTCCAACTACCTGCTGGAAGTTGATGAGCCGATGGTGATTCCTGTCGACAAGAAGGTGCGCTTCCTGATCACAGCCAACGATGTACTCCACGCCTGGTGGGTGCCTGCGCTGGCGGTTAAAAAGGACGCGATTCCCGGCTTTATCAATGAGTCCTGGACCCGTGCTGAGGAAATCGGTGTATACCGCGGCCAGTGTGCCGAGCTCTGTGGTCGCGACCACGGCTATATGCCCATCGTCGTCAATGTGGTTGAGCAAGGCGAATACGATCAGTGGCTGGCCGGCAAACAGGCCGAAGCCGCCGAGATCAAAGAGCTGATGGCTCAGACTTTCTCCATGGACGAGCTGATGCAGCGCGGCAAGGGCGTTTACACCCGCTCCTGCATAGCCTGCCACGGCGCGAACGGTGAAGGCGGCGTGGGTAAAGCCATCGCCGGCAGCCCGATTGCCACTGGTGAAGTCGCTCAGCACATCGATGTCATGGTGAACGGCGTTGCCGGCACGGCGATGCAGGCCTTTGGCGGCCAGCTGAACGATGTCGAATTGGCGGCCGTAGTGACTTACACCCGTAATGCCTTTGGCAACAATATGGGTGACAAGGTCCAGCCGATTGATATTTACAACTTCAAGAAAGGTCAGTAGGAGGATTCACCATGGGTGCTCACGGACCTGCTAAAGGTTTAACCCGGTGGTTATTTACCACCAACCACAAGGACATCGGCACGATGTACCTGTGGTTCAGCTTTGCGATGTTCCTGTTGGGCGGCTCGTTCGCCATGATCATTCGCGCCGAGCTGTTCCAGCCAGGCCTGCAGATTGTAGAGCCTGAATTCTTTAACCAGATGACCACCATGCACGGCCTCGTGATGGTGTTCGGTGCCATCATGCCGGCGTTTGTCGGTCTGGCGAACTGGATGATTCCGCTGATGATCGGTGCGCCGGATATGGCACTGCCGCGGATGAACAACTGGTCGTTCTGGATCCTGCCTCCGGCCTTCGCGCTGCTGGCATCTACCCTGTTTATGGAAGGCGGCGGCCCCAACTTCGGTTGGACCTTCTACGCGCCGCTGTCGACAACCTATGCCCCGCCCTCGGTGACTTACTTCATCTTTGGCGTTCACATCATGGGTCTGTCTTCCATCATGGGTGCGATCAACATCATCGCCACCATCGTCAATATGCGTGCGCCGGGCATGACCTACATGAAAATGCCCCTGTTCGTATGGACCTGGCTGATCACCGCCTTCCTGCTGGTTGCGGTTATGCCGGTACTGGCCGGTGCGGTAACGATGATGCTGATGGATATCCATTTCGGCACCAGCTTCTTCTCTGCCGCTGGTGGCGGTGACCCGGTTCTGTTCCAGCACGTGTTCTGGTTCTTCGGTCACCCCGAGGTGTACATCATCATCCTGCCCGGTTTTGGTGTGGTCTCCCAGATCATCCCGACCTTCTCGCGCAAGCCACTGTTCGGTTACGACTCCATGGTTTACGCGACCGCGTCTATCGCCTTCCTGTCGTTCATCGTGTGGGCTCACCACATGTACACGGTAGGTATGCCGATCGCCGGTGAGCTGTTCTTTATGTACGCCACCATGCTGATTGCGGTACCGACAGCGGCCAAGGTGTTCAACTGGATCACCACCATGTTCAAGGGTTCACTGACCTTTGAAACGCCGATGCTGTTCTCGATCGCGTTTGTGTTCCTGTTCACCGTGGGTGGTTTCTCCGGTCTGATGCTGGCGATTGCCCCCGCTGACTTCCAGTATCACGACACCTACTTCGTTGTGGCTCACTTCCACTACACCATGGTAGCGGGTGCGATCTTCTCCATGTCTGCGGCTGTGTACTACTGGCTGCCGAAGTGGACCGGGAAGATGTACAACGAAACCATGGGTAAAACCCATTTCTGGGTATCGTTTGTCGGCTTCAACCTGACCTTCTTCCCGCAGCACTTTGTGGGTCTGGCCGGTATGCCACGTCGTATCCCCGACTACAACCTGATGTTTGCCGACTTCAACATGATGTCGTCAATTGGTGCCTTTATTTACGGCGCCAGTCAGTTGCTCTTCCTGTTCAACGTGGTACGCACCATTACCCACGGTGAGAAGATCGACGATCCGAAGGTTTGGGACGGTGCTCACGGTCTCGAATGGACAGTGCCGACGCCGGCGCCCTACCACACTTTCACTACCCCACCGGATGTGAAAGAGGTTGAGGCACATGGCTGAACGCACTGACAAAGGTATTTTCTACACAGCCGCCAAACTGATGGCGGTCTGTGTGGCGATGTTTGCCTTTGTCTTTGTGGTGATGGTGCCCCTGTACAACGTGTTGTGCGATGTACTGGGCATTAACGGCAAAACCGGCGGCCGGTACGAGGTGACAGAAAATATCATCGATACCAGTCGCACGGTGAAAGTACAGTTTGTGGCGAATTTCAACGAGCAGATGCCGTGGGAATTCAAGCCCAATACGACCGTGGTAAAAGTGCATCCGGGTGAGGCGACCAACATCACCTACTTTGCACGCAATACCCAACCGCGGGACATGGTTGCTCAGGCCATTCCCAGTGTTGTGCCCTCGCGGGCCGCGGAGTATTTTCACAAGACCGAGTGTTTTTGTTTCAACCGCCAGCCTCTGGTGGCGGGTGGCGAAGCGGATCTGGGGCTGCAGTTTATTGTCGACCCGGATCTGCCCAAGGACATACACACCATCACCCTGTCCTATACGATTTTTGATGTAACAGAAATGGCGCAGCCACAGAGCGACTCTGTCGCGGCGCGTTAAAACGAGTTTTCTCAAAAGAGAACGGAGATACAAAATGGCAAGTCAAGGCAACACGGCGCACGAAGTTTACTACGTGCCCGAGAGCAGCAAACTCGCTGTGTGTGCGACTATTGGCCTGGTGCTGACTATCTTCGGTGCTGCCAGCGGCATCAACGACCGCACCTTTGGCGACCCGAACGAGTCCACCAATTCCTGGTTTATTTTCTGGGTCGGTCTGGCCTTCTTTGCAGCCACCCTGTTTGTCTGGTTCAGTACCGCCATCAAGGAAAACATCGCGGGCAAAAACAGCGCCCAGCTGAAGCGTTCCTATGCGATCGGCATGCAGTGGTTCATCTTTTCCGAGGTGATGTTTTTCTTCGCCTTCTTCCTGGCCCTGTTCTACATCCGCTGGTTTGCCGCGCCCTGGCTCGCCGGTGAAGGTGATGCCGGACGCTCTAATTACCTGCTGTGGGGTGATTTCTCCTACAGCTGGCCGCTGATGGAAACACCGCAGGATGCCATCGGCGGTGTCGCCAATCAGGTGATGGCGAACAATGGTGTGTTCAGCGGTCCCGAGCGCAGCATGGCCTTCCCGGGCTTTGGTGAAATCTTCAAGTGGCTGCCCTTCTACAACACCGTGATTCTGCTGACTTCTTCGGTCACTGTACACTGGGCTCACCACGCCCTGTTGCACGACAACCGCAAGAAATTCCACCAGTGGCTGACCGTTACGGTTCTGCTGGGTGTGGTCTTTGTTGGTCTGCAGTTGCTGGAATACTACGAAGCCTACGCGCACTACGGGCTGACGCTGGAAACCGGTGCCTACGGTACGACCTTCTTCATGCTGACCGGCTTCCACGGCTTCCACGTGGCGATGGGCATGATCATGCTGCTGATCCAGTTGTTGCGCAGTTACACCAAAGGTCACTTTACCAAAGACGACCACTTCGGTTTTGCCGCATCAAGCTGGTACTGGCACTTTGTTGACGTGGTGTGGATCTTCCTGATGCTGGTGGTTTACATCTTCTAAGGAAGTAACCGGCAGGTAGTTTCGAGAGGCCCGGGCACGGAAGTGCTTGGGCCTTTGTTTGTGCGGGAGGGATGGGAGATGCTGGGGTGAAAGAGACGCTGGACGGGAGACGGGAGACACCAAGATTNGCTGCTTCGCAGCTCACGCAGCTTTGTGCGGCGAAGCCGCACTCGCTTTTGCGTCTCCCGTCTCCCGTCCAGCGTCTCCCGCTACTCCTCCACCGGCACCAGCTTATGCTGATCCCAGGGCGCGCCGAATTCCAGCTGGCCGCTTTGAATACCGTAGGCAATCAGTCCGAGTAAACTGCCGGCCAGAACTACGCGGATTCCCAGGGCATACCACTGGCGTCGTTTGCCGTCACCCTGGTCTTTCACCAGAAAGGCGAGGCCGGAAAACAGGCTGATAACGACGCCGATAAACAGGATGGCAATGGCAATTTTGAGCCCCATGGTGATAATACCCCCGGTTGAAAGCGGGCAGTATACACAATCGACCCCGGTGCTCCTACGACGGGGCGGTGACCGATGAGGCGCGAGCTCTGGTCGAGCAACTGGCCGCTGGTGCTGCTGGTATCGGCCGTTCTGCCGGTGCTGCTGACGCTTGGTTTCTGGCAGTTGGAGCGCGCCGACAACAAGCGCGATGTGCTGGCGCGGCAGCAGGCACAGCAGGCTTTGCCGCCACTGGTACTGAACAGTGTGCGTGGCGATTTACCGGAGTTTCGCGCAGTTAGTGTGCGCGGTCGTTATGACGCTGAGCGTTACTGGCTGCTGGAAAATCGTATTCATCAGGGGCGCTACGGCTTTGAAGTGATCAGCCCCTTTGTGCTCGCCAATGGCGAGACGGTGTTGGTCCATCGGGGCTGGGTGCCGGGTGATCGAGGTCGCCGGTCCTTGCCCGAGATTGAAACGCCCTCCGGTGAGTTGTCCCTGAGCGGTGTGATCGACAGCGGCAGCGCCAGTGGTTTCAGTCTGGGTGAGGAAGCGGCAACCGATGCCTGGCCCAAGCGCCTGCAGTGGCTGACGACAGAACGCGCCGAACGTGAACTGGGCGCTGCCCTGCCCGACCTGTTGCTGCGTTTGGAGCGCGGTGAGGCGGGCATGTTTGAGCCCACCTACAGCGCGGTAAATATGCCGCCGGAAAAACACACCGGTTATGCCGTGCAATGGTTTGGCATGGCCGCCATCATCGTTCTGCTGTTTGGCTGGCGATTGTGGCACCAATACAGATCCCAAGGAGATCGCAGTGAGCAATCCTGAAAACAGTTCACCCAAGTTGGTTTTTTCCCTGATCGTCGGCATACCCCTGCTGGTGATTGCCCTGTCTACTGTGGTCTACCAGCTGGCCAATCGCGACATGCTGGCGCTGGGCACTGTCAACAATGGCACCCTGATTCAACCGCCGCTGGATATCCAGGCGCTGGAGCCGCGCTATCGCAATGGTGAGACGGTAGTCTTCAATCAGCCGGACTCTCTGTGGCAGTTTGTGGTGGTCGGCGACGGCTATTGCGAGAGCACCTGTGAAGCCATGCTGTACCTTACCCGCCAGACCCACACCGCACTCGGCAAAAAAATGGGGCGCGTGTCGCGTATGTATTTGAATACGGCCTCCGATTTCAGTCCGGCCTTTGAGAAGCTGCTGATCGACGAGCATGAAAAATTCAGCTCGGCCTTTATCGACGCCGAGGCCTATCGCCAATCCAAGTTACCGCTGAACGATGAAGCGCGCGGTTTTTATGTGGTTGATCCGAGGGGTTGGGTCATGATGTTCTACCAGCTGCCGGACCTTGAGCAGGATACGCTGACCAGTACCGGCAAGCTGGTGATCAAGGATATGAAGCGCCTGTTGCGCTAACTCGTGTGATGGGGAGACAAGCATGAATCAGTCAAAGCCGGGCTATCGCCTGACCCTCCTGGCCTGCGCCCTAGCGGTGCTTGTGGTGGGTTTGGGTGCCTTTACCCGTCTGGTGGATGCCGGCCTCGGTTGCCCGGATTGGCCCACCTGCTATGGGCATGTGCTGTGGCCTGCGAGCGAAGATGAAATTGCGGCCGCCAATGCCCATCCGGATTTTGTCGACACGCCGGTTGAATCCCACAAAACCTGGCCGGAACAGGTGCACCGGCTGTTTGCCTCCAGTCTCGGCCTGCTGGGCATTATTATTTTTGCAGTGAGCCTGAAACACCGGCCCGAGAATCAGCCCTGGAAGGGCACCGTTGCCTTGCTTGCGGTGCTGTTCCTTGGCACCGTGGCGCGCATTGTCTTTGGCGACGGTCTCGACCCCTATCTGTGGAAAATGGTGGCGGCCTACTTTGGCTGGCTCGCCTGGCTGGCAATCAAAACCGGCACCTCGTCTGGCCAGCCGGTGAAGCTCCCGGCCTTTATTGCCGGTTTTCTGATCCTGCAGGGCCTGTTCGGTATGTGGACGGTAACGCTCAAACTGTGGCCCCAGGTCGTAACGGCCCACCTGTTGGGCGGCTTTACCGTGTTTGCCCTGTTGTGGCTGTTGGCGCTGCGCTTGCGCAACGCACACTGGCAAATTCCGGCGGCGCGATTTGACGCAGTAAAAGCCCTGAAGCCCTTTGCCCTGATTGCCCTGTTTGTGGTGATTGTCCAGGTGGCGCTGGGTGGCTGGACCACCTCGAATTACGCGGCGGTGGCCTGTCCGGACTTACCCACCTGCCAGAACGAATGGTTGCCGGAGATGAATTTTGCCGCCGGTTTTGATGTGTTCCAGCATATCGGCCCCAATTATCTCGGCGGTACCATGGACAATGCGGCGCGGGTCGCCATTCATTTTTCCCACCGCATTGGCGCGATCGTGACAACCATTGTGCTGC
This sequence comes from Spongiibacteraceae bacterium, assembly GCA_002710725.1. Classification (GTDB taxonomy): domain Bacteria; phylum Pseudomonadota; class Gammaproteobacteria; order Pseudomonadales; family Spongiibacteraceae; genus Litorivivens. Next base: position 1,865 of record PAKT01000003.1, on the reverse strand, counting down.
TGGCGCTGGCCTGGCGCCTGCGACGCAGCGGCCTGGCGCCCCTGCGCACCATGTCGCTGGTTGTGGTGGCGGCGCTCGCTCTTCAAGTCGCACTGGGCTTGGGTAACATTCTGCTAAAATTCCCCCTCTGGGTGACGGTGTCCCACAATCTTGGCGGCGCCCTGTTATTACTGACCCTGGTCACCCTCAATTACGGCCTGCGAACCGCAGAGCCAACGGAGCACGCATCGTGACTGACACCTCGGGCAAGAGCCGCGCTATCTGGCGCGACTACTATGAAATGTGCAAGCCCAATGTGGTTTACCTGATGCTGGTGACCGCCATGATCGGCATGTTTATGGCGGTGCCGGGCATGGTGCCCTGGGAAGTTCTGCTCTACGGCAACCTCGGCATTGGCCTGTGTGCGGCCTCGGCCGCGGCGGTGAACCATCTGGTGGATCGGCGTATCGATCTGGTGATGTCCCGCACCAAGAATCGGCCGATGGCCCAGGGTCGGATCAAAACGCTGCACGCCTCCCTGTTTGCGCTGGTGCTGGGGGCTGTCGGCATGGCGCTGCTGATTGTGAAAATCAATCAACTCACCGCCTGGCTGACACTGGCCTCCTTGTTGGGTTACGCGGTGGTCTACACCCTCTGGCTCAAGCGCGCGACACCGCAGAATATTGTGATCGGCGGTTTGGCTGGCGCGGCGCCCCCCCTGCTCGGCTGGACGGCGGTGACAGGAGAAATCCACGGTCACGCCCTGCTGCTGGTGCTGATTATTTTTGCCTGGACGCCGCCCCACTTCTGGGCCCTCGCCATTGCCCGCAAGGATGAATATGCCAAGGTCGATATTCCCATGCTGCCGGTGACCCATGGCGTGAAGTACACCGCCCTGCAGATACTGCTCTACACCCTGATTCTGTTTGCGGTTTCACTGATGCCCTTTGCAACCGGCATGAGCGGTTCACTCTACCTGTTAGGTGCCGTGGTTTTGGGGGCTGGCTTTATCTACTGGGCCATTGTTCTGATGCGCGGCAAAAACCCCAATGCGCCGATGGAAACCTTCAAGTATTCCCTGATTTATCTGCTGGCGATCTTCGTCATCATGCTGGTGGACCACTACATGTTGCCGGCGATGACGATCTACGAATTGGGAGGAGAGCGTGGCCTATCCTGAGCCTTTTGAAGAAGTGAATGGCGAGCGCAAGCGCGGCATCCAGATCACGGTGGTTACCATTGTGGTACTGGCCACTCTGTTTGTTGGCGGGTTTTTCTGGGCCTTCACCCGGGAGCGGGTGTTAAGCCAGGAAGAGCTGCAGGCCAACGGCGCCCTCTTGTTTGAGACTGCGCGCAAGCTTCCCGCTTTTTCATTGTCTAACGACAAAGGTGAGGCGGTGGACGCGGCCTGGTTTGAGGGTCAGTGGGATGTCGTATTCTTCGGCTTTACCTTCTGTCCGGACGTCTGCCCAACCACCCTGGCGCTGCTGAAGCAGTACTACGAGCAACTGACGCCGGAACAGCGTTCAGATACCCGCATTGTGCTGGCCAGCGTCGATCCGGCGCGGGATACCGTGAGCCAGCTCAGCCAGTACCTGTCTTTCTTTCACAAGGATTTTCGCGGCGTGACCGGTGAGTTTCTGGAAGTTCACCGCTTTGCCACCGGCCTCGGCGCGCCGTTCAACAAGGTGCCGGGGGGCGGCGAGAATTATCTGGTGGATCACAGTGGCAATGTGGCGCTGATCAACCCGAACGGGCACTTCGTCGGTATTCTGAAAGCCCCCATCAGTGTCGAGCAGATCAATCGGGTAATGCCCACCTTTCGCGCTCTGCGCTGATTAGGAAATCCGTCCGATGCCCCACTGTGCGTCGCCGCTGCGTTGGCC
>PAKT01000002.1 GCA_002710725.1 Spongiibacteraceae bacterium | reverse complement strand
TGCAGGATGCGCACCCGGTAAATCCCATTGCCCATGTGTCGGGCGCCGACCGCGCGCCCGCGATAGCGTCTTTCCGCAATCTCGACAGCACGCTCCGGTGAAGCATTCAGGTCGGGCCGAAGTTGCGGGCGGTTGTCGGGCAGCGAAGGGCGCACACCCGGCGCTCTATCAAGACCGGGCAGCGCCTGAGCGGGCAGACAGAGGGCCAGCAGCAGACTGATCAGGGCGCCGCTGCGGATTGCGTGTCTTGTAAACAGGCTTGACTTCATAATGCATTAACCGGCTGGTGTTACCGACACATTGATTCTCAGGCGCTTGCCCGGATCGTAGGGCAGGCGGGTTTTATAGTTTCGCCCATGGTATCGGTAAGTCACGTCGTAGCCAACAACCTCCTCGTGCCATTCTATGTCATACACCGTATCACAGCGCTCTTCGATGTGATGGTGCCGTTCATTGCGCTGACTGTGACTGCCTATGGCGGCACCGACGCCAGCGCCGAGAAAGGTGCCGAGCGGCGCATCGCGGTCACTAGAAACGTGGTTGCCGATAAGGCCGCCAATGATGGCACCTACCAGTGGCGCAGCACTGTGCCGTCGCGACTCATAGCTGACGGTTTCCTGCCAGCAGTGCTGGCGGGGAACCTCATGTCTGACTTCTTTATAAACGGGCACGGCAGAAGTAACGCGGGCATAGTCCGCCTGCTCGTGCCCCGCCATGGCGCTGGAACTGATTACTGTCATCAGCAGGGGCATCAAACGCTTCATGGTGTATGACCTCTACGGGGATCTTGGGCCTAGACTAACTCAGTGAGCCTGAATGAAAGCTTAAGAGAAGTGCTTCGATTGATTTTGTAAAGCCTGGGCGATATAACAGGTGCCCTACAATTTGGGGGAAGTCCATGAAACTGTATACCTATGATATCGCGCCGAACCCGCGCCGCCTGACCATGTTCCTGCAATACAAAGGCATTGACATCGATACCCGGCAGATTGATCTGGGCAAGAAGGAGCAGTTCAGTGACAGCTTTCGGGCGATCAACCCCGACTGTTCGGTGCCGGCCTTGGTGCTGGACGATGGCACGGCGCTGGTGGATGTCGTCTCTATCTGCCTTTATCTCGAGAGCCAGCATCCGGAAAAGCCTTTGTTCGGAAAGTCCGATCTGGAGCGCGCCCAAGTGGTTGGCTGGATGCACCGCCTGTATATGAGCGGGCTGACGGCGATTGCCGATATGCTGCGCAACCAAGGCGATATGTTCAAAGACCGTGCTCTGCCGGGGCCGGGTATTGTCAAACAGATTCCGGAGCTGATTGAGCGCGGTCGCGAGCGACTCGATACTTTCTTCAAAAGCATGGACGCGGTCTGTGCCGAGCGCGATTATCTGGTTGGCGATGCCCTTTCTCAGGCTGATATTGACCTGTTGGCGGTATGTGAATTTGCCAGCTGGGTGCAGGTAAGCGTTCCCGGCAGCTGCACTGGGCTCAAGGCCTACCTCGACCGGGTGCGATCGCAACTTGCCGGCTGAGACGTCGCGAACCGACACTACACTGTAAATAAAAAAGCCCCGTCACAGGCCGGACGGGGCAGAGGAGACATCGTCATATCGATGAGTCAGGGTGTCGATCAGAAGCGTATGTTGAGGTTGCCTCTCACGCCTTCACGCACTCTGACAGTCGTACCGCGCTCGTAGTGGTGCTTGCGTTTGTAGTGGTATTTGGGCCGCTCGTAGTAGTAATGGCTTTCACTGTAATAGTGCGGACGGCTTTGGTAGGTGTAGGTGACATGCCCTGAATTTCCGCGATAGCGGGGATGATCATAGGCGTGGCTACCATGGAAATAGTGGTTGCCATGATGGTGGCGCCCGGTTTCATGGCAGACATATTCGGTATGATGGTTGTGGTGAGCGTGTCCGGCCAGCGCCTGGCTTGCACCGAAACCGAGGGTTAACAGACTGCCTGCAAGTATCCATTTCTTCATGATGTTCTCCAGTGGGCTCTTCCCAGTGTCAGGGCCAGTCTGGCACAGTGAATCTGAACAAAAGCTGAAAGCAATCCGAAAAATATAAGGCGCCGTAAATATTACCTTTGCGAAAGAATAGGGTCCTTGGCGCGGGGAAGGGGTGACAGTCAGTGCTGTGCTGTCTATTATGCGAAGCGTTTTAAAACACTTGTTTTCATGTTGAGGGGGTAGTGGTGACGAATAAACTGCGCTGGGCGGCCATTGGGCTGATGCTGTGTCTGGGGGGGCTGTCTCACGCCGTTGAACGCACCGAATCGCGAGATCCCTGCAAGCGAGTCGTGCCCACCAAAATGCCCCTGTTTGGCGATACCCATGTCCACACCCGCTATTCGCTGGATGCCAGTACTCAGGATACCCGCACCACGCCGCGCCAGGCCTATGAGTTTGCCCGCGGTGCCCGTATCGGTATTCAGCCCTGGACCGAAGAGGGCAAGCCACTGCGTGAACTCAAGCTGAGCCGACCGCTTGATTTTGCGGTGGTCACCGATCACGCCGAGCTGATTGGCGAAGTGGCCATGTGCAACAATCCCGACGTAAAAGGCCACGATGCCTGGCAGTGTCGGCTCTACCGCCGCTGGCCAAGGGCTGCCTTTTTTCTCTTTAACGCCCAGGCTTCGGCAGGAAATCGTTTGGGCCTGTGCGGTGACGATGGTGTCAACTGCAAGGCCGCCGCGCTTGGCCCGTGGCAGGAAATGCAACAGGCCGCCGAATCGGCTTACGACCGCTCGGAGCGCTGTGAATTTACCAGCTTTATCGGTTACGAATGGACCGGGGCGTCTGAGAATCTCGCCAACCTGCACCGCAACGTAATTTTCCGTAACGACAAGGTGCCGGCACTGCCATTCAGCTTTGTCGATGATCCGACTGCGCGAGGTTTGTGGAATGCGCTGGAGCAGGATTGCCTCGATAAAGGCAATGGCTGTGATGCGCTGGTGATTCCGCATAACTCCAATCTGAGCGATGGCTATATGTTCAGTCTGACGGATGCCGACGGCGAGATGCTCACCAAAGCGGATCTTGCCAAACGCAGTCGCCTGGAACGTCTGGTCGAAATAATGCAGCACAAGGGCAGTTCCGAGTGTTATTTTGGCCCCGGCCAGATGGAAGACGAATTGTGTGCTTTTGAGCAGCTTCCCTACGATAAATTTTCCGGCAAGTTCATGAAGCTCACTCGCTCAGAGCCGAAGGCCGACGACGGCTTTTTGCGCGATGTGTTGAACGACGGCCTGAAACTGCAGCAGAGTGAAGGCGTTAATCCTTACAAGATGGGGTTCATAGGCAGCACAGATACTCATCTGGGTGCGCCGGGGGCGGTTGAAGAAAAGGACTTTCCCGGTCACGGCGGGGCGGGTGAGCCGGCCAGTGCAGATTCCAGCGCGGGCCTGACCGACGATCTCGAATTCAACCCGGGCGGCCTGGCTGTTGTGTGGGCCGAGGAAAACAGCCGTGACGCCATTTTCGATGCCATGCAGCGCCGGGAAACCTACGGTACCAGTGGGCCGAGAATGACGGTGCGTTTCTTTGGCGGCTGGGATATTGAACGAGAGCTTTGTGTCAGCCCTGACTTTGTCGAGCAGGCCTATCAGCGCGGTGTGCCCATGGGCGCGGAACTGGGGCCGGTACCCGAAGGTCGCTACCCGCGTTTTCTGGTGTCTGCCTTAATGGATCCGGGCACGGTTGATACGCCGGGAACGCCCTTGCAGCGCATACAGATCATCAAGGGTTGGGTCGACGACAAAGGTGAGAAACGGCAGCGCGTGTATGAAGTTGCGGGCAATCCGGGCAACAGTGCGAGCGTAGACCCGCTCAGCTGCAAGCAGTCTGGCGATGGCTACAAGCATTTGTGTCGGGTGTGGACAGACCCCGACTTTGAAGCCGAGGACAATGCCTACTATTACGCCCGCGTGGTAGAGAACCCCAGCTGTCGCTGGAGCCAACAGATCTGTGTCGCCAACGGTGTCAACTGCGCCAATCCGGGCACCGTGCCGGAAGGCCTGGAAATCTGCTGCAGCGACGAGCATCGCCCGGTTATCCAGGAGCGCGCCTGGACTTCACCTATCTGGTATACGGCCAAGGAGCCTTAAGTTTTTATGAGAGCATTGATGCGCCAGCCGGCGCTGCATTTTTTGCTGATTGGCCTGATGCTGTTTTTCTATCAGGGTTACCGTGAGGAAACTGCGCTGCGCAAACTGGAAGCGCTGGATCAGGAAACGGTTCAGCGCCTGCAGGACGACTTTATTCGCCAGACCGGTCGCCTGCCCACCGAAGCCCAGCTGCAACTGCTGACCCAGCAGGAGTTGGATAACCGCATGCTGTATGCCGAGGCTCTGCGGCGCAACTTCCACCGGGATGATCAGGTGGTGCTGCAGCGCCTGCTGCGCGATGCCAACTTTCTTGGCTTGAGCGGAACTGACGAGGAAAAAATCCGCACCGCTATTGAGCTGGGCCTGCATGAATCTGATGAGGTGATTCGTCGGCGTATGATTCAGCGCATGGAAAAACACGCCCAGTCAGCGACGCAGCAAGCTCCGGCTGAACAAGACCTGAGTGAGTTGTATGAAGAGGAACAGGCGCGCTGGCAGATTCCCGCGCGTTATTCCTTTGCGCAGATATTCTTCAGTTCTGACCGCGATGGCGATGCCGAACAACGCGCCGCTGAGATGCTGGCGGCATTGCAGCAGGGAGCCGAGCCCGGTGCTGCCGGAGACCCCTTTCTGCATGGCCGGCAGTTCGCTGCCCGCTCTTTGCAGGATATGACCTTTATGTTTGGCGCAGCCTTCAGTGATGCGGTGGCAGCGGAGGGGCCACCGCAGCAGCAGTGGTTTGGACCAGTGCTGTCTGCCTATGGCTATCATCTGTTATACGTCGAAGATATCGCCCCTCAGCGTCAGCGTTCGCTGGAGGAGGTCAAACCAAAACTCGCCCAGATATGGCGTGAGCAACAGCAGCGCGAGCAGTTGAACAATTACATACAGGAATTGCGCCAGCGCTACGTGGTGGTCGAAGGAGGGGAGTCGTGAAGCGGTTACTGATACTCGTACTGGCGTTTGTCGCCGCCCCGGTTTTTGCCCACAAACTGGCGCCTTCCCTGCTGGATGTAGAGGGGCAGACAGCAAACCAGTTTGCGGTGATGTGGCGCACGCCGGCGGTCAGCGGCAGCATCAGCCCTGAACCCATCTTTCCGCCCAGCTGCAGCCTGGACGTGCGTCAACAGCAGGCTGTTGGCACATCCATGGAGTGGCACTGGTTGATGAAATGCCCTGACGGACTCGAAGGCGAGACCTTCAAGGTCATGGGACTCACGGCAAGCCGCACCGCGGCACTGCTGAAAATCGATCTGGCGGACGGGCGCAGCTACAGTCAGTTGTTAAGGCGCGATGGTCAGGCCTATACCGTACCCCGGGAAGCGGGGACGATGGCCGTGGTCTGGCAGTACTTTGTGCTGGGTATCGAACATATTCTGATCGGCGTTGACCACCTGCTGTTTGTCACCGGCCTGCTCTTACTGGCCGCAACCTGGAAACAATTGCTGGTCACCGTTACCGCATTTACCGTAGGGCACAGCATTACGCTGGCCTGTGTCAGCCTGGGAGTGATACCGGAAGTGGCTTCATGGGTGGAACTGGCGATTGCGGCGACCATTCTCTATCTGGCCCTTGAGCTGAGCTATAAGCGCATGGCGCAGCACAGTGGTCGTGTGCGCTGGCCGGTAATTGCGTTGTTCGGGCTGATTCACGGTCTGGGGTTTGCCAGTGTGCTGGACGAGCTTGGCTTGCCCCAGAACGACCTTATGGCAGGGCTGGTGGCCTTTAATATTGGTATCGAAGTAGGACAGCTGCTGTTTGTTGCGACATTGGCATTGCTTATTGCAGCGCTTGGCAGACTGTCGCCGCAGGCTGGACCGGTGGTGCGCAGCGCTGCGGTTTACGGGATGGGCGGCATGGCAGTTTTCTGGTGTCTGGACCGCGCCGAAGGGCTGTTACTCAGCAGCTTCTACTTCTTCTGAGTTATCTTCGATATTGCCGGGGTAGCGTGACATTTTCACCAACGGGTGAAGTGCCAGCGCTACCCCTTCTTCGTTAAAGCTGTTGTTCTTGAGTATCTTGTCGCGGCGTACAAAACCCAGATGCGGTTTGCGCATATCAATCGCTGAAAGGGTGTCTAGCCCGCCGCGACTGGCGAACAGTGGGCGGCCGTCCAGATCATAGAAAGTAACGATCAGGCTGGCAGCCTTGATGGTCTGGCTCCAGTTGAAGTCAACGGGAACACCCGTTCCCGCGCCCTGAGTGGCGGGTTTGCGGGTTACCCCGTACCAGCGGGCGTAGTGATTCATACCGCCGCTGTGCTGGGCATCGTGGGCGATCAGGTCGGTAAACACGACGGCGTCAACGCCCGAGTCTTTCAGACTGCTCAAGGTGCTGGCCATCACCGCCTGCCAGTTGCGCCGGTCCACCTTGCCCGAGGTGGGATCGTAGAAATCACCGTAGGTGTAGATGGCCTGATTCCAGGCATTGTCGAACAGGTGGCCGGGGGCAAAGCTGTAACCGGCGTTTTCCAGCCTTTCCACCACAAGCTCGTCGATTTTGGGTACTGCTTTCCGTAACATGGTCAGTGTGGGCTCGCCGGTGACATTGACGCTAGCCAGCAGGAGCTTTTTCGGTGGGTTTTCAGCCACAGCCGCTTCATCAAAGTGATAGTTGAACACGGTCGGATTGTAGGTGACGGTAGAGCACGCCACCACGAAAACAGAAGCAAACAGGACAGATAAAGCCAGCCGGAACAAACGCACGGGAACCCCCAGAATTAATCGCTGACGGGATTCTATCAACCGCACCGGGCTGTGAGAAGGAAAGGATTGGAGAGAACTGATGCAATTGAATTACCTGGAGTCGGGAGCCGGCGAGAGGGTGGTCTTCCTGCTGCACGGGCTGTTCGGCTCGGCCAGCAATCTGAACGCGACTGCCAAAGCGCTGGAGTCTGACTTTCGTGTGGTGCGTATTGATCTGCGCAATCACGGTGACTCGTTTCACATGGACAGCATGAGCCTGAGCGAGATGGCGGCGGATATTCGCCGGCTGGCGGATCACCTTGAAGTAAATACCCTCAGCTTGCTGGGGCATTCACTCGGCGGCAAGGTGGCGATGCAGTTTGCGCTGGACAATCCTGAGCGGGTCGAAAAGCTGGTGGTGGCCGATATCGCGCCGATAGCCTACAAACCTCATCACAATGAAACCCTGTCCGCGCTGTGCGAAATCGATTTGCGCGGCCTGAAAAGCCGCGCTGAGGCGGACCAGATACTGCAGAAAGCTGAAAGTGAGCTTGGCGTGCGGCAGTTTCTGTTGAAGAACCTCGCACGTGACAGCAATGGCGGCTGGCGCTGGAAGCTCAATCTGCCAGCCATTGACGCCTGCTACGACGACTTGCGACTGGCGCCTGAGGGGGAGGCATTTGCCGGGCCGACCTTATTCATCAAAGGCGAGCTATCCGCCTATATCCAGGACAAGCATAGGGGCGATATTTTTAAATTCTTTCCTAAGGCGCAGCTCGAGGTGATACCCGGCACCGGGCATTGGCTACACGCGGAAAAGCCCGCGGCTTTCAATGAGATTTCGGGCAATTTTCTGCGGGCTTGAGGCTTGTCAGGGTTTGAGCATATTCAGAAGAATATCGACGGTAGCGTCCAGGGATTCTTCACTGGCCATGCTGATTCCGGCAGCGCGCTTGGTCAGGGGCGATACCAGCAGGGGATAGGTCAGGGCGCCCGATATTATATTCAGGATATGCAACGGTGAGCCTTGTGGTAAAAGGCCGTGGCTCTGCGCCAGGGCAATAAAGGCGGAGCCTTCTTCGATATCTTTTTTGAGATGATTTTCCACCAGCCAGTCGAGGCGTGGGCCGGGCGTCGAGGCTTCGCGAAACATGATACCGACCCAGTCCGGATGACTTCTGGCAAAATCAATAATTGCCCGAAATACCTGCCTGAGTATTTCCCGCTCTTCATCGCGAGTGCTGACTTCCGCCAGACGGGGTAAGCGGTTTTCGAGGGAATGGAGTTCTTCCCAAAGGGAGTTGACTGCCTCTTGCCAGAGGTTGAGCTTGGTTTCAAAGTGGTATTGCACCAAGGCCTTCTTCAGTCCGGCGCGATTGGCGATGCTGCCCATCGATGCAGCCTCAAAACCGAGCTCAGCAAAAACGCGCACAGCCGCCGTGAGAATTTTTTCGCGGGTTTCTTCGCGGCGCTGTGCTCTGCGGTTAGTGCTGTTGGTCAAAGTCGATTCCTCTTTCGCAACAGAGACTGTACTGACAATTTTGTAATTTGACAATACGATCGCATAGTGAAACGATCGATCCCTCCAAATTGCAGGCTGGCTGAATAATGAAAATTGATGGGCCGTTTTACGCGGATATGGATACAGCTGCTGACGAAGCGGTGCGCTTGGCTGAGGCAGGGTACGATGGAATATACACCCTGGAGGGTAGCCGCGACCCTTTCTTTCCGCTGGTATTGGCCTCGCAGGCCCGGCCTGAGCTGGATATTGCTACCGGCATTGCAGTAGCGTTTCCCCGCAACCCATCCCATATCGCCTATCAGGCCTTTGATCTGCAGCGTTTTTCCAAGGGCAAATTTTTGCTGGGTATCGGGCCTCAAATCAAAACGCATATTGAAAAGCGCTTTGGCCTGGACTTCGATCCGCCCGCGCCGCGGATGCGCGAATATATTCAGGCTGTGAAAGCGTTTTTTGACTGTTGGCAAAATGGCACACGCTTGAATTTTGAAGGCCGCTTTTACCGTCATACGCTGATGACACCGATGTTTAATCCCGGACCGCTGGAATGCGGTGTGCCGCCAATTCTGCTCGGCGCCCTGGGCCCGAGAATGACGGAAGTAGCCGGCGAAGTGGCAGACGGCCTGATTGTCCACCCCTTCAATACCATTCCCTTTCTGAAAGAGCGACAGTATCCTGCCGTAGCCAAAGGTCTGGAGAAATCCGGCCGCAAGCGCGAAGACTTTCTCATGCAGATCGCTGCGATCTGTGTCACCGGCGCCAACGAAGAAGAGTTTGCAGCCGCCAAGGCCACCGTTAAAGGTTTGCTGGCTTTCTACGGCTCAACCCCCGCTTACACGCCGCCAATGAAAGCTGTGGGTATGGATGACTGCCATGAAGAGCTGAATCGTCTGTCGAAGGAAGGGCGTTGGGATACCATGTCCGAACTGATCGATGACGAGTTTCTCAATCATTTTGCTGTTGTCGGTGAGCCCGACACGATCGCAGCCCAGCTTTATGAAAAGTATGGTGCAGATGCGGATAGATTGAGCATTTATGCGCCTTACCATACGTCGCCAGAAGTCTGGCCGTCGATTATTGCGGAGCTGAAGCGTTTGAGTGGGCGTTAAGCCCACTCAAACNACGCTGCTTTACAAGGTCAGCTCAAGCACCACCGACGCTACATCGTAATCACCAATATCCGCATCATCCTCTTCGTCTGACAGTTTCATTTTGTCGTACTGAAGACGGATGGCTGCGTTTTCGGTGATCTCACCGCGAATACCTGCGCCGTACATCACATCAGTGCCATTGGCTTCGTCGCGATCGCGCGGGCCGAAGGCGTTGCTTGCGGTTTCAACGGTCCAGTGGTGAAAACCGGCGCGACCGAAAATGCTGAAGCGTTCCGTCAACGGCAGGCCGAGCAGAGCGGAGAGCGAGACAGAATCCGTTTCACCGCTGAGCGTCGTCAGACCATTGCTGACTTCAAATTCTCCCAGGTCGTGATAACCCAGCTCAAAAGAAAGCGCATCGCCGGCTCGATAGCCGATAAAGGCATTTCTGGTGCTGTCTTCGTCGTCGGTGTCGGCGTTGGGGAAGTTGCTGCCCTCATCGAGCTGCAATTCACCTTTACCGGCGCCGAGGCCGAGAACGAGTCCATCCTTGGCGTAGGCCGATGTGCAAAATGCCAGACTAAGCAGTGCGATAAGGAAGTATTTCATGAGGCGTACTCCTGTTAGTGACAGACGCTGAATGCTAGTCATCAGGAGGCTTTTTCAACTTTGCGCCGCGTCGCAAAAAGTCGGCATAAGAGAGCCGTCAGAAGCAGGAAAATCGGGCTTTGAGATACAGGTCTCTGGAAATATTCACACCTGTCGGGATTTGCAAACAGAAAGTGTTGCACCCGCAGGTGCAACACTTTGGTGCCTTATTTTTTGATTTGCTGAGCCATCATGTTGTCGACTTTTTCAGAGTAGGGCGGCAGGGTGCCCGCCAGCTTGGCAAGATTCACAAAGCCCTGGGTAAAGACTGATTTTGCGTGACTGAAGGTCCGGAAGCCTTCAAACCCACGATAGTTGCCCATGCCGCTGTGACCGACGCCGCCAAAGGGCAGGTCGTCACAGGACACGTGCATGGCAATGTCGTTGACGGTGACGCCGCCGGCAATGGAATTGGCAAGAACGTGCTCACGCTCGATCTTGTCGTTGCCGAAGTAGTACATGGCCAGCGGGCGCGGCCGCTGGTTGATAAAGTTCAGGCACTCTTCGACGGTGCGGTAAGGTTTGATGTTCAGGATCGGGCCGAAGATCTCGTCCTGCATGCAGCTCAGCTCATCGCTGGGGTCGACAATCAGGTGCAACGGAATCTTGTGTTTGCTGCGATCGCTCCAGTCTTCTCNGGCCGGGTTCAATGCTTCGACGCGAACGCCTTTCTCTTTCGCTTCGTCAATGTAACCCTTCACGCGGTCGTAGTGCCGCTCGTTGATCACGGCGACAAAGTCCGGGTTATCCATAATTGTCGGGTACAGCGCATTGATGGTGGCCTTGCAGGCGGTAATAAAGGCTTCAAGGCGGCTGGCGGGTACAAAGCAGTAGTCGGGAGAAATACACAGCTGGCCCGAGTTCATGCCCTTTCCGGCGATGATTTTCTCGGCGTATTCCTCGATGTTGCCGGAATCCGAAACGATAACCGGTGACTTTCCGCCCAGCTCCAGGGTGACAGGCGTCAGGTTTTCGGCAGCGGCTTTCATGACCAGTTTGCCGATGGAGGTGGCACCGGTGAAGATCAGGTGGTCGAACTTCAGGCTGCTGAAAGCCGCACCGACTTCGGCGCCGCCGGTGACGATGGCGATTTCGCTGTCGTCAAAATAATCGCGAAACAGTTTTTGCATCAGCTCGGAGGTTTTCGGTGTGAACTCCGAGGGCTTGATCATGACCCGGTTGCCGGCGCCAATAGCGTCAGCCAGAGGGCTGAAGATCATGTTTACCGGCACATTCCAGGGCGTCATGATGCCGATCACGCCCTTGGGCTGATACTGGATACGGGCGCGGGCACCAAACAGGTTCATGGGTACCGGCGCGCTGCGCTTTTCTCCCTTCATCCATTTTTTCAGGTTTTTGCGCACAAACTTGAGTGAGCCGACAGAGGTAAAGATGTCGGTCATCAGGGTGACGTGGCGCGAGCGACAGCCAAAATCTTCGTTAACCGCGGCGCAGATATCTTTCTGGTGATCAACCAGCATGGCAATGCAGCGGTTGAGGCGGTCAACGCGGGTTTCCAGTGCTACTTCGCCTTCACGGACAAAGGCTTCCCGTTGCAGCTTCAATGTCTCTTGCAGCGGAGCAAGTACGGAATCAATCGAAGGTTGCGAGCTCATGGTTCACTCCTTGTTCAAAATAAAGTCGGCGCAGCGCTCACCAATAAGAACACAGGTGGCGTTGGTGTTGCCGGAAAGTATGGTGGGCATGATCGAACCGTCCGCTACGCGCACGTTTTCAAGGCCGCGCACACGCAGTCTATCGTCGACCACGGCCATGTCGTCCTTGCCCATTTTGCAGGTGCCGACCGGGTGATAAACCGATTCGGCGACGCGCTTGATGTGTTCCAGCACTTTTTCGTCGGTATCCGCTTCGGGCCCGGGTTGCAGTTCACCGCGGTAGTATTTCTTCAGGCTGGGCGCGCGAAAGATCTCGCGGGTTTTCTGAACGACCGCGATGGTTTTTTCGATGTCGTTATCTGTGTTCAGATAATTGGCGCGAATGATCGGGTGCGTCTCTGGGTTGCGGGCACGCAGGTGGACGGAACCCCGGCTGGTAGGACGCAGATAACATACGGTTGCCGTGGTGCCGGGCAGCGGATTGATGCGGCCTTTTTCGTCGGGCTCACCGGCGGCTGGCGTGAAATGTATCTGGGCGTCCGGGCGTTCCGCATCGTCACTGCTGCGGAAAAAGGCGCCGACCTGTGAGGCCGGGTGAATCAGCAGGCCCTTGCGCTTGAAGGCCAGCTTGGCGAGGTTCTTGACCATGCCGAGGGGCTTGAGTTCGTCGTGAAAGGTCGGTACATCCGCCAGCGAACACTGGGTGTTTACGGTCAGGTGGTCCTGCAGGTTTTCGCCGACACCGGGGAGGTGGCGGACGGTTTCGATACCCATTTTCTGCAGGAATTCGCCATCGCCAATACCTGAGAGTTCCAGTAACTGTGGTGAGTTGATGGTGCCACCGCAGAGAATGATCTCACCGCGGCACTCAACCCGCACTTCCTGCCCCTTCTGACGGTAGCGCAGGGCGACGGCTTTTTTGCCCTCAAACTCCATGCGAGTACTGAGGGCATTGGTTTGTACGTCCAGATTGGGCCGGTTCATGATCGGCTT
>PAKT01000001.1 GCA_002710725.1 Spongiibacteraceae bacterium | reverse complement strand
CATGCCCCGCTCCAGCCATAGGGTATGCGTGCCATCCGCCAGTTTGTCTGCCAGAAAGGCCGCAAAGGCCGGTACCGCGGCGCCGACCGGCGGATCATCACGGTGCGCGTGACCGGGGGCGAGCAGACGCAGGTGGAAATCCGCCTTCACACTCTCCGATTCCGGGCAGCACAAGAGGATATGGTTAACCGGAATCGACGAGGCGCTGCTCTGGGCCCAGGCCTCACTGCTGAATCGGGCGCGGTATACGGCATCCAGTGATCGCAAGGGGACAATCAAATACGGCGTGTCGCAACTGACAAACAGCGCGCTGGCTTTTACTGTTTCAAAATCCTGATCCTTCACGCCCAGAATAGACGCCAGTTCATCACGCGATGGCACATAGCGATCAATCTGAGGCTCAACGGTAAAGCCCACCTGAGTGACAACACCCTCGCCGGAGCGATTGATCAGCACCGGGATGACCGCACTGCCCTGCACAAAGCTGCAGCGGTTCAGCCCCTCCGCCGAGGCAATAGCGCCACTCTGAGCCAGCGCAAAGGCGGCCGCGACCGTGGTGTGGCTGCCAACCCCGCATTCACCTACAGGCGAAAACACTTTCAGTTCCGGCGACCTGCGATCTCCGGGGGTGCGTACAAACACCGTTTCCGAATGATTGGTCTCCCGCGCCAGCACCTGCATCTGGCCGTCGCTCAGACCATCGGCGCGGGTGAACACCGTAATCTGTGCACCACTGAAGGGCTGCTGCGTAAACACATCAACCACACTGTAAGGGTATTGCATTGCCGGTTCTCTCCGCCTCGTTTCTTTCTGAGCATAGCAGCGTCATTAAGGCATGCCAGCGATTTTTACAGGCTGCTACAATGCGCGCCTGAAAATGTAAGGAGTTGTCATGACCTTTCTATGCCGCTGCGATGATCTGAGCGACCCGGGCAGTCTGGGGGTGGAAGATCACGGTGTATTCGTGGTGAAACGCGACGGGCAGTATTTTGCCTATCGCAATCACTGCCCCCACCTGGGAGTCGAGCTGAACTGGCTGGAACACCAGTTTCTGGATTCCGACGATGCACTGATTCAATGCGCCACCCACGGCGCCCTGTTTGTTATCGAGAATGGCGAATGCGTGGCCGGCCCCTGCCTCGGCGACACTCTGGAACCCGTGGCCATCTGCGAGCGCGACGGCGAGCTACATCTGGTTGATAATCGCTGAAGGCAGCTGCGGCAGAAAGGGCAGCGGCCGCGTTGCTTTTACCCCTTCGGCACTGACCTCACAACCGTAAGCCAGCACTTCCACACCCCGCTGCATGGCCCGCCGCAGGGTTTCGCCGTAACGTGGATCAATGCCATCTGCCGGGCCTATCTTGTCTATACCGGTATGCATGGCCAGCAGAATCAGTACCCCGCGATCGCCCTGCTCCACCACGCTTGTCAGCTCCTCCAGATGGCGGCTGGCGCGATCACTGACCGCGTCGGGAAAGGCGCCGTAACCCTGCCCCAGCCCAAGGGTCACACTTTTCACTTCCACCACGCAGCGGCCCGGCCCCGAGAGCACGAAATCGGCCCGCGTACCTTCCGCCACTTTGACCTCTCGCTGAATGTGGCTGTAACCCTGCAGCTCAGCGAGAGTGCCATCGTCTATGGCCGCCTCCACCACCGCGTTGGCCCGCGCCGAGTGCACACAGATCCGCTCGCCGCTGCTGCGCTCGATCAGCTCCCAGGTCATCGGGTATTTGCGCTTGGGATTATCGGACAGCGACAGCCAGATACTGGCTCCCTCCTCGATACAACCGGTCATGGCACCGGTGTTGGGACAGTGAACGGTTACTTCTTCACCACTTTCCAGCAGCACGTCGGCCAGAAAGCGTTTATAGCGCCTGATCAGTCGCGCGCGAATCCAGTTTGCAGACATTTTCGATATAAAGAATATGTTATAAGTTGGCAGCCGAACTCTAACAGGTTCGACGGCCCTCAACGACAGGATAACTATTACGTGAAAAACCGCGTCATCTTCGCCTTGACGGGCCTGCTCAGCGCCCTGCCCCTGCAGGCTGACCCCAAGCCGCTCTGGGAATTGGGCATCGGCACGGTAATGCTGCACCGCCCGGACTACCTGGGCGCCAATGAAGAAAGTTTCTATCTGCTGCCCTTCCCGTCCATTGTCTATCGCGGCGACTTTATCAAAGCCGACGATGACGGCATTCAGGGCCTGTTTTTCAGCAACGAACGCCTGGAGCTAGATATCAGTGGTGGCGGCTCCCTGCCGGTGAACAGCGAGGACAACAGTGCCCGCGAAGGGATGGACGATCTCGACCCGGCCTTCGAACTCGGTCCGTCAATCACCTACAAATTCACTCTCGACTCACCCCACCGGGTAACCGGTGAATTCAAGAGTCGCGCTTTGATTTCCGTGGGCGACAGCGGTATGAACTACGAAGGCTGGGTACTCAACCCGGAGCTGCGCTGGGAATTCCGCCAAACCGAAGCCCTGCGCTGGGGCGCCAGCCTGGAAGCGCTTTATGGCAGTGATGACTACCACGGCTTTTTCCACAATGTGACTCGCGAATTTGCCACCCCGACCCGAGCCGTCTACGAGGCGGAGGCCGGCTACGGCGGCACTGCGCTGGCCGGCTTTGTCCGCTGGCGCTTTCGCAAGGACTGGAACCTTTATACAGCGCTCACCTACTACAATCTGGACAATGTCAGCTTCGACGACGGCCCGCTGTTTCGGCAAAATTACGGAATTTATCTGAGTTTTGCCCTGTCCCGGACACTCTTTAAATCGCAAACCTTGGTACCCTGACAAGCATGAAGGTTATCCGCACAATTCTGGTGGTGTTCAGCAGCCTGTTTCTGGTGCTGTTCACCGTTGCTGCACTGCTTCTGATTCAACCCAACTGGTTCAAAAAACCGATCAACCGTCTGGTGGCGGAAGTCAGCGGCTTTGACCTGACATTCGAGCAGCTGAACACCACCCTGCAGCCAGGCCAATTGAACGCGGCGGGTTTGAAACTCGCCTATCAGGGCGAAACACTGCTGACCGCCGGGCAGGTGACATTGACTGTTTCCGACTGGCCCAGCCTTTCTTCGCCCTTCTTTACTCTCAACCTGAAGGAACCCACCTTCTATTACACGCTGGACGACAAAGGCCACAGCAACTGGCCGCAAAGCAAGTCACCCGAGCCGCCTCCCGGCGAGCCCAAGACCCTGCTGCTGCCAAAAGACTTCGCTTTTTATGCTTTGGTGATTGAAAACGGTGAAGCGAAAATTCGCCTGCCCGGGCAGAATCGCGATATTCGGGTCAGCAATCTGAATCTGGAGCGCACTGCGCCGGAGAGGGCCCGGCTGACCTTGCAAACCACCATCGACCAACAAACCTTCAATGTAAATGGCGAATTTGCACTGGAATCTGAAAGTCAGCTCACCTTTGATGTCGGCCTGAAACACCCGCAGCTGGAAAGCCTGCTGCAGGCAACCCTCAGCACGCGCCCCGCCTTTGACGGCAGTCGCGGCAAACTCACGCTCAGTCTGGAAAACACGGCGTTTCTGGAAGCCCTGCTTGGCATCAAGATTCCGCAATTACCCAAAACCACCCTGCAGGCCGACTTCGCCATTGGCGAACACTACCAGCTCGACAATGTCGCCCTGCAACTGGGAGCACAGCGTCTGAACGGGGCGGCCACTTACTCCCCTGTCGAAAAGCATCTGACCGCCAGTCTGAATTCACCGGCGCTCGATATCGATGCCATTCAGGCCCTGTTTCAGGATTCAGAGGCTGTTGCAAAAGGCGCTGAAGAAGTCGAACAGGCGGTAACCGAGCCGACCAGCAACAAAGAAGCCGCGATCGATTGGAGCGCTCTGAGAGAACTGGCGCTGGATGTTGAACTGAAAATAGCCTCGCTGAAAGCCCAGGGGCTGAACGCTGAAACGCTGGAAAGCCACATTGTGCTGCGCAATGACGGCGACACCCCCAAGATCGCGCTGGCACTGAGCAGCGGGGCTCTGCGCTATGACCAGCGGCAGCTTGACGCACTCTCGGTCAATGGGGAAGTGCACCCGCTGGCTTTACAGACGGAGGGAGCCGACGCGGATATCACCCTGTCGGCAAAACTTAACAACACCATTTCGCTGAATACCAAGGGTAAGGCCAACCTGAACGGCTTGAGCGGGCAGGCTCTACAGCTCAATATCGACAGCGCTAACTCTGCCGAACTCTGGAAAATCGCCGGCCTGCCCTATCGGGAAGCGGGCGCTCTGGCAATCACCGGCACCTTTAACAGCGAGGGCGATACGTTGACACCCGATCTGGCCATTGCTCTGGGTGAACAGCAGATCGATATCGAGGCCAGCTACACCGACGGCAAGCGCCCGCGCCTGAACCTGATCGCCAATGGCCGTAATCTCGACACGCGGTTTATGGAAGCTGACACAGCTGAAGCAAAACCCGCACAAGCGGAAAATACGGCCACGAAAGACGCGCCACTGTTTTCCCGCGAAGCCATCGATACCACACTCCTTCAGAACATGGACGCGGATATCTCACTCGATATCAAAAAGCTGCGTACCGGCGTAAACCATATCGATGAGATCGCCATTATCGCCCAACTGAAAGACGGCCGCCTGACCACACGCAACAGCCGCGTGACCCTGCCTGACAGCAGTCTTGATCTCAGCCTGGACGGCCGCTTTACAGAGCAGACCAGCAAAATCAGAACCGAATTTCTACTCGACAGCAAAAATATCGGCGGCCTCGGTCTGGAGAAAGCCGCCCAGATCCGCAACGGACGCGGCAAAGTGGACGTAAAATTGAGTTCCGAGGGTCGGAGCCCCCACGAGCTGGCCGGCGCGTTGAACGGCAGCATCGATATCAAAGCCCAGGACATGATCATGGACAACAACAAGGTCAACCTGATTGGCTCGGATATTTTCAGCGAGCTCTTCGACAAGCTGAACCCCTTTGCCAAATCCGACCCGACCACGCAGCTCGAGTGCGTTGCTCTCTACTTTGATGTCGACAATGGCCTGATGATTGGTGATCGCACCCTGCATGTGGAAACCAGCAAGATGAAAATCATCGGCAAGGGCGAAATCAATCTGGGCAAAGAGCGGCTGTCGATGAACTTCACCCCGATTGCCCGCAAGGGTCTGGGGGTTAACTTCAGTCAGGTCGTCAAACTGGTCAAGCTGTACGGCCCGATTCAGTCACCCCGCATCGGAGTGGATGCCGGCGGCTTGCTGACCTCGGCCCTGTCAACCAGTGCGGCCATGGCAACCGGCGGCGCCTCACTCATCGCCCAGAACCTGCTGGAGCGCGCCGCCAACTCCGGCAGCGCCTGCGATCCGAATAAAAAACTGGAGCTGGAATTGCCGGAACCGGCGGCAGAAGAAATCGACACCGAGATCGTGCCCGCACAGTCCGACAGCTGATGCCCAATTGCTTTTTTGGCCCGATCGCGCACAATGCGGTAGCCTTGTTGATTAAACAAGCGAAACCCTGCAGGAGATTGAGATGACCACGGTATATGATTTTGAAACTGAATCCATTGGCGGCGCCAAAAAATCGCTGGCCGATTATCGCGGTCAGGTATTGCTGGTGGTTAATACCGCCAGCAAGTGCGGTTTCACCCCCCAGCTCGACGGGCTGGAAGCCTTGTACAAGAAATACAAAGACAAGGGACTGACCATTCTGGGCTTTCCCTGCAACCAGTTTGGCAAACAGGATCCCGGCAGCAACGGTGAAATTCAGGAGTTCTGTCAGCTGAACTACGGCGTCAGCTTTCCCATGCACGCCAAGGTCGATGTCAATGGCGACAACGCCCACCCCCTGTTCAATCACCTGAAGTCTGAGGCGCCCGGCGTTCTCGGTACGAAGAAAATCAAATGGAACTTCACCAAGTTTTTGATTAACCGCGAAGGCCAGGTGGTTGAACGCTTTGCCCCGGCAACGACGCCGGAAAAAATCGAAAAAGAAATTCAGGCGCTGCTGTGAAGCACCCTCACCCCAACCCTCTCCCGGAGGGAGGGGGAGCTCCTATAACCCGCTTAGTGGGTACCCTCTCCCTCTGGGAGAGGGATAGGGTGAGGGGCGTTTGGAGGTGAATCAACCCAGCAAAAACACCTTAAAGCCCCCGCCTTCCGCCACTCGCTCGCAGCGCGCAAACAAACCTTCTGCACGCTGCTCCAGCGCAATAAACTGATTGACGACAAACAACGCCAGGCCGCCCGGCTTCAGGCGCGCGGCCGCACTTTCCAGAAACGCCCGGGTCAAGTCGCCGTGCACATCAAAGCCCTTGTGAAACGGCGGATTGCAAAGCACCAGATCAAAACGGCTTTCAATTCCCCGGCCGCAATCCGCTGGCAGCACCTCACCGACGATACCGTGCAGCTGAAAATTATGGGCGCAGGCCGTGAGCGCTGCGATATTGTTATCGGTGGCGACAATCCGCGCCTCAGGCAGGTAGGCGTGGGCCAGCACACTCAGATAACCGTAGCCACAGCCCAGATCCAGAATCGATTCTGTACCCGGCAAAGTCAGGCTCTGCAGGGCATCAATCAACAAGGCGCTGCCGCGATCAATCTTCTTCCAACCGTACACGCCGGGCTTGCTGAATAACACCGGCGCATCGGCAATGCGCTGCAGTTCACGGTAGTGACTGTCATCCAGAAGAGCACTCGGAGCTGTGCGCTTTTGAATCCGGCCGATATAGGCGCTGCCCTTGGATTTAGCCAGCGCTTTGTCGGCGCCGACCAGTGCTCTGGTCTTGTCGTAATAGGTTTTTATGCCGTCGCCCTTGTCGCCGGCCAGCAGCAGCTCGCCGCCGAGCGGCAGCAGCGCGAGTGCCTGATTGATGCAGTGATGCACCAGTGGCTTTTCCTTGGAGACCCGATAGTAAATACGCTCGACGCCGGAAAACTCACTCAGGTCGAAGTCATTCAGCGTGCAGTCTAGTCCCGCCTGCGTCATACGCTCGGCGACGTCTACGCGATTGCTCAGCACCCGCAGCTGAGTCGCCGCAGGCGCTGCTATACAGTGCTCGTCGGCCAGCAACAGCGCTGTGCTGCCGTCCTCGATCGCGCGATACAGTCCATCCAGCGCCGCGTCGTTCACTCCAGCGTCCCGCTCAGTACAACAGCTACTTCATACTCCGTCAGGCTGCGGTATTCGCCTTCGCCCAGCGCGCTGTCCAGTTCCAGCTTACCGATCGCTTCTCGGTGCAGGCCCACCACCGTATTACCGATGGACGCAAACATACGTTTAACCTGATGAAAGCGGCCCTCGCAGATTTCCAGCAGCGCTTCGCGCTCACCGAGCAGTTTCATTCGTGCCGGCAGGGTGCGACGTTTTTCCTGTTCCAGAAAAACGCCTTTGGCAAAGCGGTCAATGGCGCTTTCCGGCACCGGGTCTTCCAGTTGCACCCGGTAGCGCTTGTAACAGCGGGTTCTGGGCGACATCACCTGATGGGCCCACTGGCCGTTGTCTGTCAGCAGCACCAGCCCGGTAGTATCCAGATCCAGGCGACCGGCGATAATCAGCCTGTCGAGATTGTCTTCATCGAGCAAATCCATGACGGTGGCAAAGCGCCGGTCGCGATTGGCGCACACATAGTCCTGAGGCTTGTGCAGCATGAAATAGCGGTGTTCGGCCTGCCTGACAAACTGCCCGTCAATCTCCAGCTGGGCGTCGGCGGCTACCGCCTGAGACGGGTCGGTCAACACCTTCCCGTCAACGGCGACATCGCCCGACTTGATCAGTTTTTTGGCATCGCTGCGGGAGTAGTCGGTGACGCTCGCCACATAACGATCCAGACGCAGACTCTCTTTCATTATTGTTATCAATGTTCTCTTGTGGCGAAGAATTCTATATCCGGATAACGCTCCTGGGTCAACTGCAGATTAACGCGGCTCGGCGCCAGATAGGTCAGGTGGCCACCGCCGTCCACTGCCAGGTTGTCGCTGCATTTGCGCCTGAATTCTTCCAGTTTTTTCGCGTCCTTGCACTCCACCCAGCGCACTGTGTGCACGTTGACCGGCTCGTACATGGCCTCAACCTTGTATTCGTCCTTGAGTCGGTAGGCTACCACTTCAAACTGCAGCACACCCACCGCACCGACAATCAGATCGGCATTGTTCAGCGGCATAAAAACCTGGGTTGAACCTTCTTCGGCCAGCTGTTGCAGGCCCTTCTGAAGCTGCTTGGATTTCATCGGATCGCGCAGCCGGATGCGTTTGAACAGCTCCGGCGCAAAGTGGGGGATACCGGTAAATTTCAGGGCTTCGCCCTCAGAGAAGGTATCACCGAGCTGGATGGTGCCGTGGTTGTGCAGACCGATGATATCGCCGGATATGGCTTCATCCACCAGCTCCCGATCACCAGCCACAAAGCTCACCGCATCGGCGATTTTGACGTCCTTGGCGAGGCGCACATGGCGCATTTTCAGGCCTTTGGTGTACTTGCCGGAACAGATCCGCAGAAAGGCAATGCGGTCGCGGTGGCGCGGATCCATGTTTGCCTGAATCTTGAAGACAAAGCCGCTGAACTTCTCTTCGGTGGCCTCGACCTTGCGCACTTCGGTTTCGCGCGGCAAGGGCGCCGGGGCCCACTCGACAAAGCCGTCCAGCATTTCACGCACGCCGAAGTTAGCCAATGCCGTGCCGAAAAATACCGGCGTTTGCTTACCGGCGCGGTAGGCATCCAGATCGAATTCATGGCTGGCGCCGCGTACCAGTTCGATTTCATCGAGGAAGTCCTCATGCATATCGCCAAGCAGGGTTTTGGCCTCTTCGGATTCCAGCCCCCGAATACGGATATCTTCGGCCACCACCTTGTTCTGGCCCGCCTTGAATACGTGCAGGGTATCGGTATAGAGGTTGTATACGCCCTTGAAGTCGCTGCCCATGCCCATCGGCCAGTTGATGGGGGCCGCGGCGATACCCAACACCGATTCCACTTCGTCGAGCAGCTCGATGGGGTCACGGATATCCCGGTCCATTTTGTTCACAAAGGTAAGAATCGGCGTGTCGCGCAAGCGACAGACGTTCATCAGCTTGATGGTGCGGTCCTCGACACCCTTGGCACCGTCAATCACCATCAGCGCCGAGTCGACCGCTGTCAGCGTGCGGTAGGTATCTTCGGAAAAGTCTTCGTGGCCGGGGGTATCCAGCAGGTTGACCATGCGCTCCTTGTAGGGGAACTGCATCACTGACGAGGTTACCGAGATACCCCGCTCCTGCTCCATGGTCATCCAGTCGGAGGTCGCGTGGCGATCGGATTTTTTGCCCTTCACGGTTCCCGCCACCTGAATCAACTGCCCCAGCAACAGCAGCTTTTCGGTGATCGTGGTTTTACCCGCATCCGGGTGGGAAATGATAGCGAAGGTTCGGCGTCGGGCGACGGCGTCGGTAAAACTGCTCATAAATTAAGTTCAATATCTGCCGGCAAATGAGCCGTGAATTATACCGACACAACGGCCTGTCTACACGGATTCTTATCCACTAGTATGGCAAGCCTTCGAGGCCGTAGTGATCGGCGTCCTGGAGACAAGGCTCTTCTGGCCTGTTTCGTGCATTACTCACTCTGCCGTCTTCCTGTCATGTGCCTGCAATCGGCAGGCACTAGCCTTTGCGGCTGAACAACCTGATATCACTGCCTTCGCCGGAGGAATTCATGACCACCGCACCAGCTTCCCCTACTCCCAGCCCCACGCCACCCAGTGCTGTAGAACGCTCACTGGCGGGAAAAAATCTGCTGATTACCGGCACCACCGGCTTTCTCGGCAAGGTGGTTCTGGAAAAGCTTATCCGCGATTTACCGCAGATTGGCGGCATTTACCTCCTGATTCGCGGCAATCGCCACTATCCTACAGCCCGCGAACGCTTTATTGCCGAAGTGATGAGCTCGTCGGTATTCGGCACCCTGCGCCAGCAAAGTCGCGCTGCCCTCGAACGCTTTCTGCACGACAAGGTGCGCTGTCTCACCGGTGAAGTCACCGAGCCCCGTTTTGGCCTGAGCCCGGAGGCTTTTCAGCAACTGGCTGACCAGCTCGACCTGATTGTTCACTCTGCGGCGAGCGTCAACTTTCGCGAGCGCATGGATGTGGCCCTGTCCATCAACACCCTCTGCCTGCACAATATTGTTGCGCTTTCCGAGGCTGGCGGCGCCATTCCGGTGCTGCAGGTATCCACCTGCTATGTGAACGGCTTTCAGCGCGGCGCCATCCACGAGGACTTTAACGCCCCCGCCCGCGAAGACCTGCCCAAAGATGAAAATGGCTTGTACGACATTGCGCCGCTTGTTGCCGAACTGCAGGACAAAATCACCGCGCTGGCGTCAGGCTTTAAGGGTCGCGCCCTGGCGGAACAACTGGTGCTGCTGGGCGAACGCGAGTCGCGCCGCCGCGGCTGGAACGACACCTACACCTTTACCAAATGGCTGGGGGAGCAGTACCTGCGAAAAGCCCTGCACGGTAAAGCGCTTACCATCGTGCGCCCGGCTATTATCGAAAGCACACTGAAAGAACCCACCCCTGGCTGGATCGAAGGGGTCAAGGTCGCCGATGCCGTGCTGCTGGCCTACGCCCGTCAGAAAGTGGTGTTCTTTCCCGGCAAACGCAGCGGGGTAATTGATGTCATTCCGGCGGATCTGGTGGCCAACGCGGTCATACTCGCCGGCGCAGAACTGATGACGGCACCGGTTTCACACCGCATATATCAAGCCTGCAGCGGCGCACGAAACCCCCTGTTACTGGGGGATTTTGTCGACCACCTGATGACTGAGGCCCAGGAAAACCATCTGACCTACGAAAAGCTGTTTGAGGTGGAGCCGCGCAAACCTTTCAAAGTGATTAACCGCCGCCTGTTTGATATCAGCCTGTTTGTGCTGTGCCGCACCCTGAGCACCCGCGACAAAACCCTGAAGTTGATGGGGCGAAACCAGCCCTCACGCTTGTTGCGCAACCTGAATGCCATGAACCGTCTGGCCGAAATTTTCGCCTTTTATGCAACGCCGAACTATGTCTTTCACAGCGATCAGCTGCAGGCGCTGGGGCAGCGTATGCAAGAAACGGGAGCTGACGCCCGCTTTCCGGTAGACGCCGCCACAATCAACTGGGAACACTATATCCGCAAGGTGCATATCGCGGGTCTGAACAGCTACGCGCTCACAGATAGCAAGCCAGTACCGGGCAAGCCTTCCCGCGACACGGTGCAGGAGCCTGCGAAAGGCTCGCAGCAGGCCGCCTGATCAGAAGGCCAGCTGCCAGCCGGCGCTCAGATAGGGTTCGCGCTCAAGCTGCACACCGTTTAGGTCCTGGTGCAGCGGCAGCGTGTATTCCAGCGCAAAGCGATGCCCCTGCAAGCGGCCGTCTGGAACATAGGCATTGAGACCATAGCTCAGGCTCAGACGATCGCCGCCGTAATTGTCGGTGTTTGCAGTGGTCACCATTTTCGGGTTCAGATCGTTACGTGCGCCGTCTATTTTGCCCTGGGATTCCCCGGTTAAACGCAGACTGTAAGAGAGATAGTCGGTGGCCTTGCGCGCCACCCAGACAGTCAAAGCCGCGCTTTTGCCAAGGCGATAGTCGTTGTCATTGCGCTCCAGCGGCAAGGCGGCTGACAACTGAGCGCCAACGTTATAGGCGCCGGAATACGCCTGCCAGGTAATTCCCGGCAACAGTTCAACACTGCCGCTACCCAGCTGCATGCCATAGGGCAGCTTGGCATCGGCCATGGCCGGGGTATCGTCTTTCTCATCAATGGAGCCGGTGGGCAAACTGAGCCCGGCGTTTAGGTGGACTCTTTGGCTGCTATCCGCAGATTCGTACAGTCGAATCAAACCGCCGACTTTGGTATCGCCCAGACCCTCGGCCTTAGTGGTAAACCTCGCCCCCATGCGGGTGACGTGATCCATTGAATAACGCTTGTGCGAGGTCATCAGCATCAGGGTTAGCGCATCGCTGGGCGCATACATCACGCCCAGCATCTGCATTTGCATATCCATGCGCGTCGGCGCCACCATAACGCTGCCGGGCATCATCATGGAACCTGTGACGCTTGCCGCAGAAACCTGATCACTTCCCTCAACAAGCCCTTCCATGCGCATATCCATAAATCGGTAGGACAGCATCCACTCACCAGCTTGATGAGTATGATCCCCCATCACACCAATCGGTGCGTGTGAGGATGGGCCAATACTGGCCGGATGGTGATTGGTCAGATCGGCAAACGCCGCCGCGCCGGTTAGCGCCGCCAAGCAAACAGCAAAGGATAGGAAGAGCATCGGAAGACCTCCAGTTTCGACGGCGGCAAGTCTACCAATCAATGTCGATTGCCTGAATGCGACAAACTGACGCACTGGCGCCGATACCGTGAGCACGTATACTGCAGCCAAAGACTCAAAGACCGACAATCCCGTGACCACCGAGCTTCGCGATTCAGCCCCGCTTAACCTCAAACGCCTCTGCCTGTTGCGCAGTGTGGTGCTGACGGGGCAGTGCCTTGCGCTGGCTTATGCGGTAGAAGTACTGGGCTGGTCACTGCCCGTTGGCAAGCTGTGCGCCATTTTGTTGATTATGGGGTTTGTCACGCTGGCAACCTGGTGGCGCGCTGACCGGGCGTGGCCCGTCACCGACGGCGAATTCCTCTGTCAGTTGCTGGTGGATGTGCTGGCACTGACGCTGGTGCTTTACGAGTCGGGCGGTGCCGGCAACCCCTTTGTATCGTTTTTCCTGGTACCAATCTGTATTGCTGCCACCACCCTGCCCTGGCGTTTTACCTGGCTGGTTGCCGCCGGCAGCTTGGCGGCCTACAGCGCCCTGCTGTTCTACTACCAACCGCTGGCGGCACTGGAACCCCACCACAACAGCACCGGCCTCAACCTTCATGTCATCGGAATGTGGTTCAATTTTGCGGTCAGCGCGGCGTTAATTACCTACTTTGTGGCGCAGATGGCCACCGCTGTGCGACGCCGCGATCAGGCACTGGCCGATGCACGCGAACAGCGCCTGCAGGATGAACAGCTGCTCGCCATTGCCACCCTCGCCGCCGGCACGGCCCACGAACTGGGCACCCCCCTAAGCACCATGCGCATACTCACCGATGAGCTGCGCGACGATCCGGCCTTGCCTGAACCCCTGCGCAAGGATGTCGCTACACTCGACAGTCAGCTCACCCTTTGCAAACAGATACTGAACCGGCTGACCACAACTGCCCAGGATTTCAGCGCCGGGCGCACAGAAACCATTGCTGCACATAAATTCTTCGCCTTGCTTAAAGAGCATTGGCAGCTATTGCGCCCCTCAACCCACGACGCCAGTTTTCAGATCGACCTGCCGGACCACGCGCAGATGTTGATGGACACCACCCTCGAACAGGCCATGATCAATCTGCTGAACAACGCCGCTGATGCCAGCCCCGACTTCGTGCACCTGCGCGCATATATAGATGACGGAGAGCTGGTCGTAGCGATAGAAGATGCCGGGCAGGGCATACCGGCAGCCCAAGCCGAGCGACTCGGCACGCCCTTCTATACCACCAAGGGACGCGGCTTGGGCCTGGGCCTGTTTGTCAGTAACGCAGCCGCTCACCGCTACGGCGGCAAGCTGGTGTGGCACAACCGCGAGCCGCGCGGCAGCCGGGTAGAATTGCGCCTGCCCTGCGATGGAGTTTTTGTGAATGACTGAGCAGAAGCTGTTATTAGTGGATGACGATGCCGTGTTTGTCGACGTTATGGCGCGCGCACTGGAAAAACGCGGGTTTTCGGTAAGCCGTGCCAGCAATGTGGATGAAGCAGAAGCACTGCTGCAAGCGCAGTCGTTTCACAAAGCGCTGGTGGATCTGAAAATGGAAGGTCGCTCCGGCCTGGCTCTGATTGAAGCCATTCAGGCGCAGCAACCTCAATGCAAGGTGGTAATGCTGACCGGTTACTCCAGTATCGCCACCGCCGTCGAAGCCATGCGGCTCGGGGCTTACAACTACCTCTGCAAACCCGCCTCTCTGAAAGATGTGTTGGCAGCCTTCGATAGCCCGGCTACCAGCGAGGTGGATGTGCCGGATAATCCGCCCTCGGTTGAGCGGGTGGAATGGGAGCATATTCAGAAGGTACTGGCAGAGAATGACGGCAATGTTTCAGCGACGGCCCGGGCACTGGGCATGCACCGGCGCACCCTGCAGCGCAAGCTGCTTAAAAAACCGGTACGGCAGTAAGCTCGTCGGACTACCAAAAACCGCGAAGGCTCAACGCTGTCTGCTTGTAGTCGTCTCCGAGCCAGAGATATTGCAGACCCAAGGTCAGTGACTGGCCACCCAGCCCCAATTCAACACCGGCAGCAGGCGTATTGACCTCGTCCAGCACCCGCTTCTGATCGTCAGCTTCTTTAATACGCTGGTAGCTATGCCCTGCCTTGAATTCCGCGAACGCAAAGCGTCCGACCCGGTAGCCAAGGAATTCCTTTTCGCATCACACTCGCTCATTGACTGTTTTTATTGGAGCGAGTGTGCCATGACGAAATAAAACTCTCTAGAGCTGCGACCGCCCCTTGTTGGCGGCAATGCGCATGCGCAGCGCATTCAGCTTGATAAAGCCTTCCGCGTCCTTCTGATCGTAGGCACCGGCATCGTCTTCAAAGGTGGCAATGGCTTCGTCAAACAGGGAGTTCTCTGATTTACGGCCCACCACAATCACATTGCCTTTATAGAGTTTCAGGCGAACCACACCGTTGACAAAAGCCTGGGACTCATCAATCGCCGCCTGCAGCATCTTACGCTCGGGGCTCCACCAGTAACCGTTGTAAATCAGCTTGGCGTAGCGCGGCATCAGCTCGTCTTTCAGGTGAGCCACTTCGCGATCCAGGGTGATGGATTCAATCGCGCGGTGGGCGCGCAGCAAAATAGTGCCGCCGGGGGTTTCATAACAGCCGCGAGACTTCATGCCCACGTAGCGGTTTTCCACCAGATCCAGACGACCAATACCGTTGTCACCGGCCAGTTTGTTCAGGGTTTCCAGCATGGTGGCCGGGCTCAGTTCTTTGCCGTCCAACGTTACCGGATCGCCGTTTTTATAGCCCAGTTCGATATAAGTGGGCTTGTCCGGTGCCGCTTCCGGGCTGACGCTCCAGCGCCACATGTCTTCTTCGGCTTCCCAGTAGGGGTCTTCCAGATTGCCGCCTTCATAGGAAATATGCAGCAGGTTGGCATCCATGGAATAGGGTGATTTTTTCTTCTTGCTGGAGAAATCCACCGGGATATTGTGCTGCTCGCAGTAGGCCATCAGCTTTTCACGGGAGTTCAGATCCCACTCGCGCCAGGGGGCAATCACCTTGATGCCTGGCTTCAGGGCGTAGGCACCCAGTTCGAAGCGCACCTGATCGTTTCCTTTACCCGTCGCACCGTGGGAAATCGCGTCCGCGCCGGTTTCGTTGGCAATCTCGATCAGACGCTTGGCGATCAGCGGGCGCGCAATGGAGGTGCCCAGCAGGTACTCGCCTTCATAGATCGTGTTGGCGCGGAACATGGGGTAGACGAAGTCGCGAACATATTCTTCGCGCAGGTCGTCAATGTAGATTTCCTTGATACCGAGCGCCTTGGCTTTGGCGCGGGCGGGCTCAACTTCTTCGCCCTGACCGATATCGGCGGTAAAGGTCACTACCTCACAGTCGTAGGTCTCCTGCAGCCATTTGGCAATGACAGAGGTATCGAGACCACCGGAATAGGCGAGGACGACTTTGTTGATAGCGGACATGGAATTCTCCAGAAACGGCAGTTCAGCGTGTTCAAACGGGGCGGAATTCTACCGTATTCGCCGCGCGGGCAACAGGGGCCGCCTTCAAACCCTGGCTAATAGCAGCGCTGGCTTTGGGCAACCGTGAAATGGGTATCCCCTATCGCCACGCCCTGCCCCTGTTCGCGGGTGTGAAATTCAAAGCTGCGACCATCGGTGGCATCCAGCAGCATAGTCGCCTTGCCGCCGATATCCACCACCAGCCACCACTGACCGTTGTGACTGTCGGTTTTGCTGCTGGACGCCGACATGCCCTCAATCGACATAAAAGACTCACTCCTGTAGTCGTAGGCATATTGGCCGTTGCGGCAAAAATCGTAGGTTTCTGTCGTACCGCTGGCGTAAGCGCCGTGGCCGCCCGCGCCTCCCTGGCTGAAATTACTGGCGCTGCCGGCAGCCGTCAGGCGTCGCCCCCAAAACAGCCGCGCCCACTGCCGACCCGTCGGCATACCCCACTCAACCGAGCGGCAAAGGGGCTCCACCAGCTTTTCAAGACGGGCTTCCGCGCCTTTTGGGGCCATAGCCACTGCCGAAAAGGTATTGCCTTCGCTGCCCGCCACCGCGCAGATATGCAAGGCGATTGGCTGACTCTGGTAGCGCCCGGAGTAGGCTTCAAACAAGCCGCTTTCCGCATAGCGCGGCTCGCGGTCATACTGAATTTCGACTCCCGACTGCTCCAGCGCGGTCGACACCGCCACGGCTGTTTCCGGCACCGTGCCCTCGGAATAGGCAAACAATCCCAGCTGAATGTCGCCCTTTTGCAGCACATAAGCACCAAAGTCTGGATCGTAGTCGCCGGAAAACCGGGGCGGAAGCGTTAAGCTGACCCCCGTTGTCGCCGACTCTACCGTTCTGGCCAGCGCTGCGTTCGTCAGCAGCAAAGCGGCTACCAACACCCCGATCGTGTTCTTCATGACGCGCCTCATGCCTTCAGTGTTTTCGTGTTGAGTGTAGCCTATCGACGCCAGCCAGCGGCATCACCTCCCTTTAATCAAGCCCGCTAATCCGGTAGCATGCGCGCTTAACCCGGAGCTGAATCGGCGCATGTCCCAAAACACCCCCAAGCGAATCACCCTTATCCGTCCGGACGACTGGCATGTCCACCTGCGAGACGGCGACGCCCTGCCACTGACAACCAAAGACATGAGCCGCTATATGGGCCGCGCCATCGTGATGCCCAACCTTACGCCGCCCGTGCGCACCGTGGCTGAGGCCGACCTTTACCGGAACCGTATAAGCGCTGCCATGAGTCATCTGCCGCGTCAGTTCGAAGCGCTGATGGTGCTCTACCTCACCGACAATACCAGCCCGGAAGAGATAGCTCGCGCCGCAGAGTCCAGCTTTGTCTACGCCGCCAAGCTCTATCCCGCCGGCGCCACCACCAATTCCAGCTCCGGTGTGACCAACATCGCCGCACTGCAGCCGGTCCTGGCAGCGATGGAAAAACACGACTTGCCTCTGCTGATCCACGGCGAAGTAACAAGCGACAACGTCGATATTTTTGACCGGGAAAAACGCTTTATTGACGAGACGCTGACGCCGCTGGTGGCAAACTACCCCAAGCTTCGCGTTGTGCTGGAACATATCACCACCGCCGATGCCGCAGAATTTGTCGCAGAGGCACCGGCCAACGTTGCCGCCACCATCACCGCCCATCACCTGCTCTACAACCGCAATCACATGCTGGCGGGCGGTATTCGACCGCATTTCTACTGCCTGCCGATTCTTAAGCGAGGCAGCCATCAGGCCGCGCTGCTGAAGGCAGCCATATCAGGCTCGCCCAAGTTTTTTCTCGGCACGGATTCTGCGCCGCACCCCAAGGACAAAAAAGAAGCTGCCTGCGGCTGCGCCGGCAGCTACACCGCCTACGCCGCAATTGAAATGTATGCCGAAGCCTTTGAAGCGGCTGGTGCCCTGCACCAGCTCGAAGCTTTCGCCAGTTTCAATGGCCCCGATTTCTACCGCCTGCCGCGCAATACAGACACCATCACGCTCGAGAAAAAACCCTGGCAAGCCCCGCTGGAGCTCGAACTCGGCGACAGCAAGCTGGTGCCGCTGCGCGCAGGCGAAACGCTGAACTGGTCAGTCATCAATGAGTGATGAATCGCTGCTTGTAGAGTTCCCTATCGCCACCCGGTTTCGCGGTTTTTTGCCCGTGGTCGTCGACGTTGAAACCGGTGGCTTCCAGTCCAGCACTGACGCCATACTGGAAATCGCCGCCAGCTTTGTCGACTTCAATGAGGCGGGCGAACTGGTGGTGACGGAAACCCTCGACTATCAGGTTGAACCCTTCGCCGGCGCCAATCTGGAGCCCGCGGCGCTGGAATTCACCGGTATCGACCCGGAGCACCCGGATCGCGACGCGAAAAAAGAAGTGATCGTCTTCGGAGAGTTACTCAAAGCCGTGCGCCAGAAGGTGAAGAATACCAACTGCAACCGCGCTATCCTGGTCGGTCACAACGCACATTTTGATCTCGGTTTCGTGATGGCGGGTGCCGAGCGCAGCGCCATTAAACGCAACCCCTTTCACCCCTTTTCGGTAATTGACACCGCCAGCCTGTCAGGCCTCGCCTACGGCCAGACGGTTCTGGCTAAAGCCTGCGAGGCCGCCGGCCTGCCCTTCGACAATCGCGCCGCTCACAGTGCAGCTTATGACACCGAAAAAACCGCCCAACTGTTCTGCTCGATCGTGAACCGCTGGCAGGCACTCGGCGGCTGGCAATGGCCGGAACCGGACGAGAGCGACGAACCTTAATCGTTAGTGCCGCATAAAGCACAAATATTGCCGAAAACTTAAGACGAATATAAAAAATTACCTTTCTCTACGCGCTCAATTTATTCGCAGATCGCCTATGCTTTTCGTCAAGTATCTTGGAGTAAAAGCAGTTGAGGCACCCATCTGATGGTAACCGTTGATCTCTTTCGATTGGCAAGGAACGATCATGTATTGGGACATGTAAGAATTCTTCGTGAACACAATCGCTCTTTTCATGCCGTTGTATCCTACCGCGACGCAGAAGAGCGACCGGACACCCAGTCATACCGCCTGATCGCAGACACCCGCAACCACGCAATAATGTCCGTCCTGAACTGGGCGAACAGCGAATTTGGCGGACATTGCTCGCTACTGCCGCTGAAAAGCGCACCGCGCAGCCTTGCCTTCGCTTAATCTACAAAAGACATGTCCCGTCCTGACATAGGTTGTCAGGTTTCAAGGAGCCGCTTCCGTATAGGACGCGGCTTTTTTGTGCACTTCTTCGGGTGTTTTGAGTCCCAGGCTCAGGTGCGGCCGTAACGTATTGTAGATCTCTACAGACTCCGCGATCACTCGCTTGAGTTCCTCGAAGTTGCGGCATCGTGATACTAGGAACTCCTGTTTCAATATCCCGTTGATCCTCTCCGCCAAGGCATTCTGATAACAATCATAGCCGTCAGTCATCGACGGGGTAATAGCTTGCTGGCGCAACTCGTCCTGATAGATAGCAGAGCAATATTGCAGCCCCCGGTCAGAGTGATGGATCAGTGGCCGATAGGTTAGCCGGGAATCCCCAGCATGCTTCAGCGCTTTGACCACGTGCTCAGCACTCATGTCGCGACTTAGCTGATGACCAACGATCTTTCTGCTGTAAGCATCTGTCACCAAAGATAAATAGTGAACACCCTCATCAGACTCCACGTACGTAATGTCGCTGACATAAGCCTGTTCAGGGCGAGCCACGGTCATATCCTTAAATAGGTTGGGGTGCTTTCGCATCCAGTGTTTGCTGTGTGTCGTCTTGATATAACTCCGCTTGGGGGTAATCAATAGCCGATGCTCCCGCAGGTAGGTGAACAGTCCGTCCCTGCCCAGTTTGATGCTCCTCGCGTCCAAGCGAGGCTTGAGCAGGAAGTACAGCTTCCGGGTGCCTAGCCGAGGCATCTTGCGCCGCAGATCCAGAACCCATTCCCTCACCGGCTCCAGCTCTTGCTGGCGCTGCCGATGACGGCTAAGACGCTGGTAAACGGCCTGACGACTGATCCCATGCAGACGGCAAGACTTGGCTAAGCTCAGCCGCCCTTTCGCCTGCGAGAACCTTGCTGTGCGGATAAAGACTTTTTTACGTAATCGGTCCCGCAGTCACGGTCTACCTGTCGCAGCATTTCGCGATGCAAGTAATTGAGATCATTCCCATCTTGGAGTTCGCGCTCTAAGCGTTTGATCTTCTGTTCTGGAGTTTCATGTGTGCTAGACATACGTCCTCCGGAGGATGGCCAGTCCAATTTACCATGCTTGCGCAGCCAGACCAGAACCGTGCTGCGGCCCTGTATGCCATATCGTTCTTGAGCCTGCTTGTAGGTGAGCTCGCCTTTTTCGACNTGCTCTACGACTGACAATTTAAAGCCCAGNGTGTAATCGCGCTGAGTGCGCTTCTTTGAGGAGGGTATAGTGGTATCCATAAATAGGCCTCATGGGTGTAAACCTATTTCAGGACGGGACAGTGGACTAAAAAAAAGGCCAGCATAAAGCTGGCCAGGTCTACGTGGATTATTGTTTAGCGGTTGAATTCGTAAACGATATCCAAGCCCCAGCTGCGCAGCGGAGCATAGGTGTTGGTGACGATCCCGAGAGAACCAAAGTCGATACCAAAGTCTCGATATTCCTTGTTCTCCAGGTTTTTGCCCCATGCAGACAGTTTCAGCGTGCCATCCCGGCCCATGGGAATATCTGCCAGTGTGGCGCGCGCGTTAACGACATGGTGCTCGTCAGACTCGTCGTAGAGGTCAAACTGCGGGTGGAAGCTGATCTCATCCGTATAGTAGGCATCCGCGCGCAGTCTCAGCTGGCCGAAGCTCCAGGGCGCGAACTCATACTCCACCGCCAGTGAAGCGGAATTCTCGGGCGCATACAGGTTGGTATTGGCGTCATCAGCAATATCCCGGTTCACACCCGTTGGAAAACCGGTCACACGGTTAACTTCACCGGTAATAAACTCGTCGTACTCCAGATCAAGGTAGCCGTAGCTGGCAATCAGGCGCAGCCCCTGAGTCACCTGCCACATACCTTCAACTTCAAGACCTGTAGTTGTCGACTCACCCGCGTTCACGATAACCGTTGAGGCGCCGCCGCTGCCCGCAGCAAACTGTGCGATCTGGCGGTCAGAATACTCCAAGTGGAAAATGGAGCCGTTCAGGCGCAATCTGCGGTCCAACAGATCCGATTTCCAACCAATTTCATAGGACACCACATCTTCTTCATCAAAGGGATTTCTGAAATCCGCTTCCGAAGAAGAGCGCACGTTGTAGCCGCCAGACCGATAGCCGGTAGCCACTTTGGCGTAGGTGCTGAGCTGTTCATTCCAGCGGTAATCCACAGTCAGACTGGGATTAAACTTGGTCCAGCTGTCGTCGTCCGTGTAAGTCTGAACACCACTGGCACCAAATTGGTTGGTTAACACAGTCTCCTTTTCATCTTCGGTGTAACGAAGCCCCAAAGTGATATCGAGATTAGTCGTTGCGGTATAGGTAAACTGACCAAATGCCGCCCAAGAGGAATTATCGGTTTCATAGGCGAAGAATGGGCTGCCGAGAAAAACATCCGCGCCTACGCCGAACGGGAATGTACCGGTAATTCCAGCGGGTGGCCCGCCAACGCTACCGTATGCGATCGGCGCCGGCAGAGTAAAAAACTGCGGATTAGTTTCTTCTGCCTTCTCCTCAAAGTAGTAAAGGCCGGCAATATAGTTAAGCTTGCTATCGAAGGCGTTGCCGATAAACTGGAACTCATGCGTATTTTGGCGCTGAGCGCTTTCCCGGAGTGCATCAAAGGTTGGAACCAAAGCTCCTGCGGGAATCAATACTGGGTTAAAGAACCCGGAACCTGCAGCGTAGCGGCCAGTGGTATCGTAGACACTCGCGCCGTCCGACGGGAAGCTGCCAAAATCTGTCGCCTCTGTCCCGCTGTCCCATTCGCGATAGCTGCCAATCCACTTCATTGTCAAGTTTTCAGAGAAAACCCACTCTGCCGTTAATGAGTGTCCGTCTATATCAGAGTAAGCCACACCACTGCGGGAGTTACGTACTGCCAGCTGACTAACGCGATCGTCATCGGCATAGGCAGCGGCTTGTCGAAAAATCGCGCCGCCCACAGCAACGTGACCGGGACGAACAAAGGACAACTGTTGAGTATTGGGGTTGTTTTCTCGATCCGACTTGTCGTAAGAATAGTCCAGCATAAACTGCTCTGTCGGCGCCCAATTTACTGCCAAGCGAAACGCGTTTGACTCACCTTGGCCTAGCTGCCCTCCACCGTAAAGGCTGCGATACTCACCGTCGTAGGACGTTCGTAAAAAAGACAACTTAGCCGCGACATCACCAAGTGCTGGCGTATCAATTGTCGTTTGGTAACGCCGGCTATCACGAGCGCCATACGACACCCCCTGCTTGAATGCGAACTCACCACGCGGCTTCTGGGTGATAATATTGATCGCACCGCCTATTGTGTTGCGGCCAAACAGCGTGCCTTGAGGCCCGCGCAGCACTTCGATGCGCTGCAGATCAACGATGTCAAACGCCGCACCAGTGCTTCGCGCGATGTAAACGCCGTCGTGATAAATACCCACGGTTGGGTCAATCGCCAGCGCCGTTTCACCTGACGACACACCGCGAATCGCAATAGCGTAATTGTCCTGACTGGCAGTCTGCTTGCGCATGGTCAGGTTAGGGGTGAATTTGGCAACATCGCTCGCTTCGCTGACGCCAATCTGTTCCAGATCATCCTGCGAAAAAGCCGCAACAGACACTGGTGTGTCCTGCAGAGACTCTTCAACTTTTTGAGCGGTTACAATAACTTCCTCAATGGTCGCCGAGCGGTTATCAGCGGGCTGCGCCATTGAGACTAAGGGGATCGAGGTAAGTACTGCGGTTAAAACGGACAATGCCTTGGTATCGGCCTTTCTCATCATGCTTCTGCTCCTGGAGCCAATGAACTACAAATTACGTGCCAGCCTCTCGTCTCCCCCCGGAGCAGAACGGCCAGCGACTATTACCTACTGCCTGCAATCCTTTCAAACAGTTATAGACCATTTTTATGGTGTTCTGCCAAGTTTGTTTTGCTTTCACTGGTATATAACCAGCGAGCCCGGCAGCCCGAACATAACGGCAGGTCATAAGCCGTTGTTTTAATTAACTAAACAATGCAAATGGGTCAAAACTTGCTCAATGGTAGTAAACCGCTTGCCCACCTCCCGAATGTGCAGTGGCGCCACGCAGGGCGCTCACTTGTCCAAGCCAAAGTTCCAGGTCGCGGTGACGCCGGCGGTCAAGGGATTGTTGACGATGAGCGCTGAGCTACCCGTGGGAGAAAAGTCGATCGATTCCACAACGGTTTCATCGGTTGCATTCTTGACCCAGAGCATCACATCCCAGGCTCCGTTGTGGCTGCGTACGCCAGTGAAGGCGTCGACCGTCGTATAGTCGTCGAGCACGACATCTGCGCCGCGGTTAAAGCGAGAGCTCTCGTGCTTTGCCAGAACACGGAAGTACCAGTCGGCACCCCAGTCCTTCAGTGGCAGACTGTACTCGGTGCTGACGACGGAAGAGAAATTGGGTGCTTCGGTGGCGCGCTGCCCTGAAAGGTCGCAGGTGTTATAGGTCTCGCCAGGTGAAAAGGTATCAACCGTACCAGGCTGCGCATCGCAGGGAGCGTCATCAAATTTGTCAAATTCAACGTCGACGTATGAAAGCGAATAGAACAGCATCCAGTTTTCATTGAGCAGGACGTTGCTTTCAATCTCCACACCGGTAGAGATCACTTTGCTGGCATTGACCACTGCGTTAAAGGCCTCTGGCGCACCGCTGGGCCCAATGTTCGTTCCATTGCCGTTGGTATCAACCGGGATATTGTCCGCCTGGTACTGAAAGTCCTGATAGAGCTGCCGGAATATTGCCAGTTGATAGCCGGCGCGATTGTTCCAGTAGCGCCCCTTAAGGCCCAGTTCAAAGTTTGTGCTGGGTTCGTCGTCATGCAATATTAACTCGTCAGGGACAGTGCCCGCGGCGTCGACGGTGGCTGAAGCGGGTCGCCAACCGCGGTCAAAGCTGAGATAGCCCGTGGTCTCGTCGTCGAAATCGCGCTGATACTTAATAGTACCTGTAAACTCTTGAAACTCCTGCTTTTCGATCGCGGGGTCAATGCCTTGACCACTAACATCCGAGTCACCAAAGCCACCGAAAGCGGGAATTGTTGTAACTGACCGGGTTGGACTCAAAGCGTTGATGCGAGAATCATTATAGCGAACGCCAATAGTTACGCGGTCAGTGTCATTAATCTGGATACCGCTATGATGGAAGAGGCCCCATTCCTCAGTCTGGTTATGGGCCGTCAGGAAGAACGTATTGTTCCCTGGCGCGAAGACTCCACCGCCAGCAGGCACCAGAAAGTCGGTCGATGCGACAACCGGTGTCTTCGCATTTGAATTCTGATAGTAGAGCCCTGTTATCCACTTCCAGTCGGGATTGACGGTATTGTGAATTCGCAACTCGGAATTGATGACCTTGCCAATATTGGACTCCACATACTGCGTCGATTGTGGCGCTGTCGGAGTCGCCGGGCCCGCCGTACGATCGCTGTCAAAGAAACGCTCGGTGTATAATTCCTGGTACATGGTCACACCCGTGACCGTAATATCATCGGCAAAGGAATAGTTCACTTCGCCAATTACGTGCTGGTCGCGAATATTGATAAAGCCTCGCTCATTACCAAAGGCTTTGCGATCCTCACCGTCAAACCCGCCGTTCGGGTCGGTCACCGAATAGAAATCACCGGAGTTTTCGGTGTAGTTGTAGCTAATGCGCGTGTCGAGGTTTTCATTGATCAGCCATTTCAATGTGGCTCGACCGGCTGAGGTGCGGTTGATCTGGTCGTCGTCGAGGGTTTCGTTATGAATATCGCTGTTGCTGTTCTTGTCGAACACACCTGCAATGCGCAGGCCCATTTTGTCGTCGATAAGAGGCTGACTGACGCCGAACTGGGTATTCGAGCCCTCGCGCGAGAACGCGCTGACCCTCACGTAGCCGTCCCGATGCGTCAGTGACGGATCACGGGTATGGATAATCAGCTGCCCTGCCGGTGAAGGCTTGCCGTACAGCGTGCCCTGCGGACCGCGCAGCAACTCGAAGCGTTCAAGGTCAAACTGGGCCAGGAAGATCGCGCGCTGCTGATTGATAAATGCCCCGTCCTTGAACAGGTTTACCCGGCTGGGTGTGCCCGAATCAAGATTGGTACCGACCCCGCGGATTTTGAAGTCGATGTTAAACGAGTCGCCACTGATATCGACCCCTGCCGTGAGACGATCGACCTCGGTCAAATCGAAACTGGCCATCTCGTTGTAGGTTTCTCCACTGATAGCGTTCAAGGCTACCGGCGTATCCTTCACGGTCTGTTCCTGCTTCTGCGCAGTTACAACAACCTCTTCCAGAACCAACTCATTCGCCATCGCGCTGACTGGCAGGAACGTGACGGCAGGAGCGGCGACAAATACAAAGAAGGCGGAGCGTTTTAAACTGGTGAGGCCGTATTGCACAGGCATAATTGTGATCCCTTGTTGTGGTACCGTTTACAACTGTTTCGAAGACTCTTTATGAGCAGTGGCCAAGCTTTTAACAAAACGACCAGCGGCCATCACAGCCTGCAATCCTTTCAATTAGTTATAGGTCACTTTTATGGTGTTCTGCCAAGTTTGTTTTACCTATAGGGGTATATACCTAGTGCTTTTGGCAGCCTGAGCGAAACAACAGGCAACAAGCTGTTGTTTTTTATCTATTAATCTCCGAACTTAGCCCCAAATCTGGATTTTCGCCAGCACCGGAGATAATCCATTCGGACTAAGACAACTGCTTGGATATGGGGCGTTAACCCAATTGTGGGATGGAGTAGAGGCTCGGAGGGAGTGGCGCGACACACTGGCGATGGAGGGACAGGGGCAGAGATTATTGGTTTAGGGGGGATCTGGCCGGGCGGGATGTGCGGACCGAAGGGTTCTCTCGCAAACCCTCTCCGCCATACGCAAAAAACCCGGCGTAAAGCCGGGTTTTTTGCGTATGGCGGAGAGGGAGGGATTCGAACCCTCGATCCAGTTTCCCAGATATACCCTTAGCAGGGGCACGCCTTCAGCCACTCGGCCACCTCTCCGTGCTATCAGATTGTAGGTTCATGATGCTTTAGCAGCTAACTGCTTGAAAAATAAACAGCTACTGGACATCAAAAACGCGCGGCATGATAACACACTGAGAGAATATGCAAAGGGGTAAAGCGACAACTGAGGCTAATCACCTGCAGAATTTTCGGCCTGAGGTTCCACTCCCGGCTGGCTGCCATTCGCCTCTTTCTGAATCTTTTCATAGACTTCCTGTCGGTGCACCGCGACATCATTGGGCGCATTTACGCCAATCCGAACCTGATTGCCCTTTATGCCAAGCACGGTCACGGTGACTTCGTCACCGACCATCAGGGTTTCGCCAATCCGACGTGTAAGAATGAGCATGCTGCTTCTCCATCTCCACCCATCCCTGGGCAGTACTTCGCAACTAATCTGGCGTGTTAGAGCAGCAAACTACTATCAAGCCGGTTCTTTGTCCAGCCCAAAGCCATCGTGCAATGCCCTTACCGCCAACTCCAGATACTTCTCATCAACAACGACAGAGATCTTGATTTCAGATGTCGTAATCATCTGTATGTTGATGCCCTCCGCCGCCAGGATTTTGAACATCTTGCTGGCAATGCCCGCGTGGGAGCGCATACCAACGCCAACCAGGGACACTTTCACGATTTTCGCGTCAGTTTTGACCTGTTCGGCACCGATGGTTTTCGCTATCCCCTGCAAAATCCTCTCAGCCTTTGAGAGATCATTACGGTTCACTGTAAAGGTTAGATCAGTTTTTCCATCCTCGCCGACGTTTTGGACAATAACATCGACCTCGATGTTGTTGTCGCCAATCGGAGCGAGGATTTGCGAAGCGACACCGGGGCTGTCCGGTACGCCAACAACGGTCAGTTTGGCTTCGTCGCGGTTAAACGCGATGCCTGCAATTGATGGTGTTTCCATTTCCGACTGTTCCTCAAGGCTGATCAGGGTTCCAGGACCCTCTTGAAAACTATGCAATACACGCAGCGGCACATTGAACTTGCCAGCGAACTCAACCGCCCGAATTTGCAGCACTTTTGAGCCCAAACTGGCCATTTCAAGCATTTCTTCAAAGGTTATACGGTCGAGGCGACGCGCGTTTTCCACCACTCTAGGGTCGGTGGTGTACACACCATCCACATCGGTATAGATCTGACATTCGTCGGCTTTCAGGGCGGCGGCGATAGCCACCGCTGTAGTATCCGAGCCACCGCGCCCCAGGGTTGTGATATTGCCCAGCTCATCGACGCCCTGAAAACCGGCCACCACAACCACGCGCCCGGCGGCGAGGTCGGCACGAATATTGTCGTTGTCTATTTCACGAATCCGCGCTTTTGTGTGTGCGTTGTCTGTCAGAATACGAACCTGCGCCCCCGTGTAGGAGCGCGCTTCAAGTCCGCGTTCCTCCAGCGCCATACTGAGCAGCGCGATGGTCACCTGCTCGCCGGTTGACACCAGCACGTCCATTTCTCGCGGATTGGGCCGGCTGCTGATCTGTCTGGCCAAATCAATCAGGCGATTGGTTTCACCGCTCATGG
This sequence comes from Spongiibacteraceae bacterium, assembly GCA_002710725.1. GTDB lineage: Bacteria > Pseudomonadota > Gammaproteobacteria > Pseudomonadales > Spongiibacteraceae > Litorivivens. Next base: position 6,932 of record PAKT01000001.1, on the reverse strand, counting down.
CCGACACAACCACGACAATGTCGTGACCTTCCGCCCGGAACTTACCGACCTTTTCGGCGACAGATTGAATGCGCTCCACCGAGCCCACCGAGGTGCCGCCAAACTTTTGAACTATCAGACTCATTTCTGCTATTCCAACTAACGGGCTTTTGGCCTACTTACCACTAACGTACTCGGCCGCCAGGGCCAGAGCCTTCTCAATATTTTCGGGCTGATCACCGCCGCCCTGCGCCATATCGGGACGACCACCGCCTTTGCCACCAACGGCCTGGGCCGCCTGCTTCATCAGCTCACCGGCCTTGAAGCGATCCGTCAGGTCCTTGGTCACACCCGCCGCCAGCGCCACCTTGCCCTCGCTTTCGGCCGCCAGCAACAGCACGCCGGATTGCAGTTTGTTTTTCAGCTGATCCATGCTGTCGCGCAGGGATTTGGCATCGGCGCCTTCAATCTTCACGGCCAAGACCTTCACGCCATTAACCTCAACTGCTTCAGCGGTCAGGTCGCGGTTGCCGGCGGTTGCCAGCTTGGCTTTCAGGCGGTCAACTTCCTTTTGCAGCTCGCGATTGCTGCTCACCAGCTGGTTCAGCTTGCTGCCGAAATTCTCCGGTGTCGCCTTGATGGTCGCCATGGCAATGCCAAGCTGCTGTCGGTCGGCCTTCATGTCGGCCAGCGCACCCTCACCGGTCACCGCCTCAATGCGGCGCACGCCGGAGGCCACGCCATACTCGGCGGTTATGCGGAACAGGCCGATATCGCCGGTGCGCGCGACGTGGGTGCCGCCACAGAGCTCAACCGAAAAGCCCTCGCCCATGCTCAGCACACGCACCTCGTCGCCGTACTTTTCGCCAAACAGCATCATGGCACCGGCCTGTTTGGCGCTGTCGATATCCATCACCCGGGTTTCAACGGCGGTATTGCGGCGCACCTCGGCATTGACCAAGGCCTCGATCTCCGCCAGTTGCTCCGCAGTCACCGCTTCAGGGTGGGAAAAATCAAAGCGCAGCCGCTCGGCATTGACCAGCGAGCCTTTCTGCGCCACATGATCACCCAGCACCTTGCGCAGGGCCGCGTGCATCAGGTGGGTGGCGGAGTGGTTCAGGGCTGTCGCCTGCCGGATATCGGCTTTGACTTCGGCACTGACACTGTCGCCCACCTTTAGACTGCCACTGGCGATGCTGCCGTGATGCAGATGGTGGTCGCCGTTTTTCTGGGTATCGAGGACTTCGAAACGGGTATTGCCATGAGTGATCAGACCCGCGTCACCCACCTGACCGCCGGATTCGGCGTAAAACGGTGTCTTGTCGAGCACCACAATGCCCTGCTCGCCCTCGCTGAGCTTGTCGACAGCTTCGCCTTCCATAAACAGCGCGACAATCTTGGCGTCACCGACCAGTGAGTCGTAGCCGCAAAAGGTGGTTTCGCCCTTCAGATCCAGCTTTTCACCCGCCGCCATTTTGAAAGAGCTCGCGGCGCGGGCGCGTTCGCGCTGCTGCTGCATGCAGGCTTCGAAGCCTTCCATGTCCAGCGTCAGCTCTTTTTCACGGGCGATATCGGCGGTCAAATCCACCGGGAAGCCGTAGGTATCGTAAAGCCGGAACACGGTTTCGCCGGGGATAACGCTACCGCTTAGCTCTGCAAGATCCTGCTCGAGAATGCGCATGCCCTGATCGAGGGTTTTGGCAAACTGCTCTTCTTCGTTCAGCAGAGCCTTTTCAATACGGGCCTGGCCTTTTACCAACTCGGGATAGGCATTGCCCATCTCCTTCGCCAGCGGTGCCACCAGCTTGTGAAAGAAGGGGCCTTGGGCGCCCAGCTTGTCACCGTGCCGCACAGCGCGGCGAATAATACGGCGCAGCACATAGCCCCGACCCTCATTCGACGGCATCACGCCGTCGCTGATCAGGAAGGCGCAGGAGCGGATGTGGTCGGCCACCACACGCAGGGATTTGTTTTCCAGGTCGCGGGTACCGATCACCTCGGCCGTCGCGTTGATCAGGTTCTGAAACAGGTCAATTTCATAGTTGCTGTGAACACCCTGCAAAACCGCTGCAATACGCTCCAGCCCCATACCGGTATCGATGGAGGGGTTGGGCAGGGGCGTCAGTTCACCGCTGGCGTCGCGATTGAACTGCATGAACACCAGGTTCCAGATTTCGATATAGCGGTCGCCGTCGTCATCGGGGCTGCCAGGCGGGCCGCCAAACACATCGGCGCCGTGATCGTAGAAAATCTCGGAGCTGGGGCCGCAGGGGCCGGTATCGCCCATCTGCCAGAAGTTGTCTTCGTCCAGACGCGAGAAGCGTTCGGGCGAAACACCCATTTCCTTCAGCCAGATATCGGCGGCCTCGTCATCGGACACATGCACCGTCACCCAGAGCTTTTCCGGCGGCAACTTGAAGACGTCGGTCAGCAGCTCCCAGGCAAACTGGATGGCTTCGCGCTTGAAATAATCGCCAAAGCTGAAATTGCCGAGCATTTCAAAAAAGGTGTGGTGGCGCGCGGTGTAGCCAACATTTTCCAGGTCATTGTGCTTGCCGCCGGCGCGAACGCAGCGCTGGGAGCTGGCAGCCCGTGAATAGGGACGCTGATCATCGCCCAGAAAAACATCCTTGAACTGAACCATGCCCGCATTGGTAAACAGCAGGGTCGGGTCGTTGCCCGGCACCAGCGAACTGCTGTCCACAGGCGTGTGGCCCTTGCTCTCGAAGTACTTCAGAAAGGCGTCGCGAATTTCAGCGCTCTTCATTCAGAATCCCGTTTTTAAAACACAAAGTTAGATACCAAAAACCCGCCGATAGCGATGTTACATCGCCCGACGGGTATCTGGTCATTCAAAGGGTGGGAAGTATAGCGGAAGCTGCGGCGCTTGTATCGTCTGCAGCCCTTGCTATTTGTGGCTTTCAGCCCAGTTTTTCATCCGCCGTCAACTGCCGGGCTTCCGACTCCAGCATCACCGGAATACCGTCGCGCACCGGGTAGGCCAAACCGCTGGCCTTGCAGATCAGCTCATCGCGCTCTTCGTTGTATTCCAGAGGCGCCTTGCTGACGGGGCACACCAGGATTTCCAGCAGTTTTTTATCAATCATCAGTCTCTCGCCGGGCTCTCGCCCTTATTCCTTCGCCATCTGTTGCGGCATCGGCCCGACATGCAATACCGGGTCGAGCCTTACTTTGTACCAGTTCATGCGCCAATCCAGATGGGGCCCGGTAGCACGACCGGTAGCCCCCGCCTTGCCAACCACCTCACCGTGACGAACCTGCTGCCCCTCCTTCACAGTCACCTCGCTGAGATGAATAAAGGTGGAAGACACGCCATAACCGTGGTCCATCACCAGTGTACCGCCGGAAAAATACATATCCGGATGGGCAAGTGTCACCGTGGCGTCGGCCGGGGCCACCACCGGGGTACCCGTCGGCGCGGCAACATCCACCCCGAAGTGGGGGCGGCGCGGCTCGCCATTATAAACACGCTGACTGCCGAATACACCCGTAATGGGGCCTTCAAGCGGCCAGATAAACGGGCCCGCAAAGGCCAGGCTGTCACTGACCACACGGCGGGCTCTGGCGACCTGCGCATTTTCCTTGCGGATGCGTTCCAGCACCTCCGGCGGCGGTGTCACGGTATTCTGGGGGACCCCTTCAATGCGCTGAATATCGTACTGGCGCTGGCGGATCGCCAGACGCTGCTCGCTGCAGCTGTCGCCTTTGCAGACTTTCAGCAGCGCCGAGGGTTTGGCGTCGCGGCCAAAACCAAACACAAAACGGCCATCCGGAGACTGCTTGAGCTCCTTTTTTCCCAGCCAGACCCGCTCGCCGGGCTCGGCCTGACCTATCAGCAATCCGCCCTGCGCCAGCTCGCCGCTCAGCTTAACCGCCTGCGCCGCACCGACCATCGTCAGCAACAGCAATGCCAGAACACTTCGCATGTTTCCCCTCGTGCAGAATTCATTACAATACGACCCCTCTTCAAGGAGTCAGCATGAGCCGCTACCGTCCACCGCGCCCGAAGGGGTCAGCTTACATTACCGCCGAGGGCGAAAGAACCTTGCGGGAGGAACTTCGCCAATTGTGGAAGGTGGAGCGGCCACAAGTAACCGCCGTGGTTCACGAGGCGGCGAAAAACGGCGATCGCTCTGAAAACGGCGACTATATCTACGGCAAGCGCCGACTGCGCGAAATCGACAGCCGGGTGCGCTTTCTGACCAAGCGCCTGGACGAACTGACGGTGGTTGACCGCGCTCCCGCGGATCAGGACAAAGTGTTTTTCGGCGCCTGGGTGTCACTGGAAGACGAGCAAGGAGAGACCGTGGAGTACCGGATCGTCGGACCGGACGAATTTGATTTGAAAGTCCGCAAGCTATCGATGGATTCGCCACTTGCCCGGGCCATGCTGGGCAAGCGCCTCGACGATGAAATCGTGGTGCGCACGCCCGAGGGCGAGCGCGAATACGCTATCGTCGCGATTCGCTACGAAGGTTGATCCACACCCCGACCAGCATTAACGCCGCGCCGGCAAACACCCATGCCGAAACCGCCTCCTGAAAAATCAGCCAGGCCAGCAGGGCGATCAAGGGCAGGCGCAGAAAATCCATCGGGATCACAACATTGGCCGGCGCCAGCGACAGGGCCTTGGTCAGACAGTAATGGGCGGTCAGTGCGGTGAGCGCAATGCTGATCAGGCAGGGCCACTGCCAGCCGGGCGGCCATATCGGATCAAAGGAAAAGGCCAGCGCCGCCATCGGCAATTGCAGCAGATTCATCAGCACCAACACCGACAAGGGCGAGTCCGTCAGGGTAATCTTACGGGTCAGGGTGTGGGCGATACCAAAAGCAAAAGCCCCGGCCAGCATTACCAGGGTACCGGTTTCCGGCTCTACCAGGCCCGGCCGCACGATCAACAGTGTGCCCAGAAAACCTAGCACCACCGCCGCCACGCGCGGCGCGGTAATCTTTTCTCCAAGCAGCACCGCCGCAAACAGCAGCGACCAGATCGGCACCGTGAACTCCAGTGCGAACACTTGCGCCAGCGGTATCAACGCGATGGCAACAAACCAGGCGTACTGGGCCAGAAAATGTACGCTGTGGCGCAGCAGCTGCACGCCGGGCTGGCGCACTCGCAAGCGGTGAACGCCGATAAAAGGGAAGCAGCAGACCAGTACCGAGACCGCAATAATATTGCGGTAGAACATCAACTGCAGCGGCGTCAGATCGCCGAGAACGATGCGCGCAGCGATCGCCATCGCAGAAAAGGAGGCAATGGCACCGGCCATCCAGGCCGCTGCCTTGAGGGGGTGGTGAGTCACATCAGGGCGCTTCAGAAAAAGTCTTGAGGTATTCAATCACATCGGCGCGGTCCTGCGCATCCGCAATGCCTTTGCTCATCATCATATTGCCCGGCAGAAAATTCTGCGGGTCGGCAAGCCAGACATTCATCAGCTCCGGGGTCCAGACAAAATCCGCCTGTTTCAAGGCATCGCTGTAATAGTCGAAACCGGGCTGACTGCCTACGCGCTTGTTGAAAATATTCCACAAACTGGGGCCATTATTGTGACCCACCGCCTGCTCCGGATAGTGACAGGTGCGGCAGGACCCGAACTTCAGGCGGCCGCGCTCCGCATCGCCTTCAGGCGTTTCCGCCAAGGCAGGCACAGACAAAACCAGCAACAGGCTAATCAAACGGATCATGAGCGCACCTCCAAGGCATGACGACCCGCGCGCCGTCCGAAAAAGCTGCCGTCACCCAGAGAAATTCCGCTGGCAATATAGGGCGCCACCGGTAAGCCCGCGGACGTGCGCCCAGCCGCATAGAGCCCGGGAATCGTTTCGCCAAAACCGTTCAAGACCTGGCTGTCCACACTGGTGCGCAAACCACCAAAGGTATGGGCCGGAAAAAACGCTTTGTCCACGCTCAGATCGTAGGCAACAAAAGGCGCCTCACGCAGGGGGCTCAGATACTCTTTCACCTTGCCGAACAGAGGGTCCTGCTGTCTGCGCGCATGGCGGTTGTAGTAGGCGACAGAGGCCAGCAGCGCGTCCTTGGGCATGGGCAACTGGCTGGCCAGTTCATCGAGGGTTTTGCCACGCGCCACTTCCGCCACCCGGTAATCGTCATAGCCATACTGGCTGGTTTTATCGGTGATCAACCAGGCCTTGCCGCGCTGGTGAAAGGCAATCTCATGGCCGAGGAAGGCGTGGTAGTGATCCTCGCCAATAAAACGCTGACCGTTTTGATTAACCACAATGCCCTTTAACACATGGTCGGGCAGATACAGGGGCATGATCGCAAAACCGTGGTGCATCTGGGCGGTGGCGCCGCCGGCGCTGATACCCATTTGTATGCCCATACCCTGATCGCCCATATTGCCCCAGGGCACGGAACACCGCGCCAGTTCCGGGGCATAGGTCTGCAGCATCTCAGGGTTGTGAATAAAGCCGCCGGCGGCCAGCACCACACCCTTTTTGGCGCGCAGCTGGCGGGTTTCGCCGTCCATTTCCACCTGTATGCCAGCAATGCGGCCATCGGATTCGGCGATCAGCCGTTTACAGGTAACCCCTGTCAGGTATTTTGCGCCGGCTTTTTGGGCCGAGGGTATCAGAGCCTCCATCAGGCTGCGCCCGCCCGTCCAGCCGGGGTAGCCGGGCACATGGCCGCGGGGGGCGGGGGGCGTCTGCCGAGCAAACTCGGCAACCTGCTCAGAGCCCGAAAAATAGAGGGAGTCCGCGCTGCCCGGCAGGCCCTTTTCTGCGGTAAACGACGGTTCGTAGTGCACGCCCTGTTGAACCAACCAGTCAAAATGGGCGGGGGACTGCTCGCAGTAGAGGTCGATTTTTTCTGGCTGGATATAAAGACCACTGGCAGCCGTGATGTAATCGCGCATCGCCTCTGCGCTGTCTTGGACGCCACAGGCTTTTTGCAGGGCGGTACCGCCGCC